>JAEZID010000113.1 GCA_023416195.1 Pseudomonadota bacterium
TGCTTGCGCTCGACCTGGGAGACGGCGAAGGCCTGCGGGCGGATCCTCGCCACGGCGGCTTCGGCGGCCTCGCGGTTGGGCAGCGCGAACTTGTCGAGCTTTTTGCCGTCCAGCTGGGTCAGCGACGCGGTGAAGGGCGCGCCGCCCGGCGTGGTGAAGCCCACGTCGATGGACCAGTATTCCTGCGGCTTGAAGACCTCGATCTCCGACTCGCGCTCGCAGATCAGGCGCAGCGCCACCGACTGCACGCGCCCGGCCGAGCGGGAGCCCGGCAGCTTGCGCCACAGCACCGGCGACAGGGTGAAGCCGACCAGATAGTCCAGCGCGCGGCGGGCCAGATAGGCGTCCACCAGCTCGCGCGACACGTCGCGCGGGTTCGCCAGGGCGGCCTGCACGGCGCTCTTGGTGATCTCGTTGAAGGTGATGCGCTGGACCTCGACCTTGTCGATCAGCCGCTTCTCGCGAAGGAGCTCCGACAGGTGCCAGGCGATGGCCTCTCCCTCGCGATCCGGGTCGGTGGCGAGGTAGACGCGCTCGGCGCCCTTGACCGCCTTGGCGATCTCGTCGATGTGGCGCTTGGAGCGGTCGCCCAGCTCCCACTCCATCGCGAAGTCCTCGTCCGGACGCACCGACCCGTCGCGCGCGGGAAGGTCGCGCACATGGCCGAAGCTGGCGACCACGGTGTAGTCCGAGCCAAGATACTTGTTGATGGTTTTCGCCTTGGCCGGCGATTCCACGATGACGACGTTGCTGCCCGGCAAGAGTCCGCGCCCCTGAATGTGCCTTATCAATACGCGGGTGGTGCGGTGCCGGGTTTCAGATCAGGTTCACCTGGTTCCCCGGCTGGCGCTGGACACGGCCCGCAAGCTCAAGTTCCAGCACGACGGTCAACACCACCGGTGCGGACAATTGGCACCCGCGGACGAGTTCGTCAATGGCAACCGGCGCGTGGCCGAGGTTTTCCAGGATGACGGCGCGGGCCGCCGCCAGCTCGGACTCGTCCGGTTCGGCGGGCCGGGAGGCCACGAACAGGTCGCCCTGGCGCTCGCGCACGGCGGGCGGAGACAGGTTTTCCAGGGCGCGGATCACGTCGTCGGCCGACGCCACCAGGGTCGCCCCCTGGCGGATCAGGTTGTTGGTGCCCTCGCAGCGCGGGTCCATGGGCGATCCGGGCACCGCCATGACCTCGCGCCCCTGTTCCAGCGCCATACGGGCGGTGATGAGCGAGCCGGAGCGCATCGCCGCCTCCACCACCAGAACGCCCAGCGACAGGCCGGAGATCAGCCGGTTGCGGCGCGGGAAGTGGCGGGCCTGCGGCTGGGTGCCGATGGCGCTTTCCGCCACCACCACGCCCTGCTGCACTATGTCGCGGTAGAGCCGGTCGTTCTCCGGCGGGTAGACCACGTCGATGCCGCCGGCAACCACCGCCGCCGTGCCGCTGCCGAGCGCCCCGGCGTGGGCCGCGGTGTCGATTCCCCGCGCGAGGCCGGAGACGACGAGGAAGCCGGCCTCGCCCAGGTCGCGGGCGATCCGTTCGGCGAACTTCTTGCCGTTCAGCGAGGCGTTGCGCGCGCCGACCAGCGCCACCGCGCGCCGCTTCAGCAGATGCGCGTGGCCGAGGACGGAGACCACCGGCGGCGCGTCGTCCACGGCGGCCAGCGGCTCCGGATAATCGGGTTCGCAGGCGCAGAGCAGGCGGGCGCCGGCGCGCCGGTTGGCCGCGAACTCGCGTTCCACCTCCGCCTTGGCGGCGACGCGCAGAGGCTTGGTCCGTCCGCCGCGCTTCGCCAGTTCGGGCAGCGCGTCAAGCGCCGCCCTGGCGCTGCCGTACTGGTCGAGCAGGCGGTGGAACGTGATCGGCCCGACATTCTCCGTCCGGATCAGGCGGAGCCAGTCGAGCCGTTCAGCGTCGGTCAGGGTGCGGCGCGGTTGTGTCATGCGCCATTTTTTACAACCGATCCGGCGCCGCTTTCAACACGCACGTGTATGCATGCGGGACGTGCTCTGCCTTGCGGTCCAAACCGCTGTCATCAGCCTTGGATGCGTCGTTTACATTTTACAGGGGAAATCAGGCCGCCTTCTTCTTCCCGAAACTGATCTTCGGCTCCTCGCCCTTCAACAGGCGGCGGATGTTCGCGGCGTGGCGGAAGTAGACCAGCACGGCGATGAACAGGCACAGACCGGCGACCAGCGGGCCGCCGAAGTACCAGCCGACCAGCGGGCTGAGGCCCAGCGCTGCCAGGGCGGAGAGGGAGGAGATCCTGAACAGGAAGGCCATCGCCAGCCACGTCGCGCAGGCGATGGCACCGGTCGGCCAGGACACCGCCAGCAGCACGCCCAGCGCGGTCGCCACCCCCTTGCCGCCCTTGAAGCCCAGCCACACCGGGAAGGTGTGGCCGAGCATCGCGCCGCCGCCGGCCAAGACGGCGGCTTCCGGGCTGGCGAAGGCCATCGCCAGCAGGGCGGCGATGGCGCCCTTGCCGCTGTCGAGGACCAGCGTGGCCGCCGCCAGCGGCTTGTTGCCGGTGCGCAGCACGTTGGTGGCGCCGATGTTGCCGGAGCCGATCTTGCGGATGTCGCCCAGGCCGGCCAGACGCGTCAGCACCAGGCCGAAGGGGATGGAACCCAGCAGGTAGCCCAGCAACGCCGAAACAGCGAGATCCACCGCGTCAGCCCTCGAACTGCCAGACGTTGCGGCCGTCCACGATGGTGCGGAGCGGGCGGCCCTGGACGGGGCGGTCCTCGAAGGGGCTGTTCTTGGACTTGGACCGGAAAGCGGTCACATCCACCTTCCACGGCACGTCCAGGTCGAAGGCGACGAGGTCGGCCGGCGCCCCCTTGGCGATGCGGCCCAGCGGCAGACCCAGGATCTCGGCGGGC
Source organism: Pseudomonadota bacterium (assembly GCA_023416195.1). Lineage (GTDB taxonomy): Bacteria > Pseudomonadota > Alphaproteobacteria > Azospirillales > Azospirillaceae > Azospirillum. Next base: position 2,881 of record JAEZID010000113.1, read on the forward strand.
TTCACGGTGACGCAGGCCAGCGCCTTCAGCAGCGGCATGTTGCCTTTGTGGACCAGCTCCAGGGTCAGCGGGAACAGGGTCTCCAGACCGATGACGCCGAAGGCGGCTTGCGCGAAGGGCAGGCGCTTCTGGTCCTGGTCTTGGGGCACGTGGTCCGACGCGATGGCGTCGATGGTGCCGTCGGCCAGACCTTCCACGATAGCGCGGCGGTCCATCTCGCCGCGCAGCGGCGGGGAGACCTTGGCGAAGGTGCGGTAGTCGCCGACGTCCGTCTCGGTCAGGGCGAAGTAATGCGGGGCGGTGTCGCAGGTGACCTTCAGCCCGCGCGCCTTGGCGCGGCGGATCAGATCGACCGATTCGCCCGTGGTAACGTGGGCGAAGTGCAGCCGGCCGCCAGAGAGTTCGAGAAGGCGCAGGTCGCGCTCGATCATGATGATCTCGGCCTCGCGCGGAATGCCGACAAGGCCGAGGCGCGTGGCGCGCTCGCCCGAATTCATCATGCCGCCGGACGCCAGGCTCGGCTCCTCCGGGTGCTGCACGATCAGCTTGTCGAAGGTCTTGGCGTAGCCGAGCGCGCGGCGCATCGCCTTGGCGCTGGCGATCGCCTTGACGCCGTCGGTGAAGGCCACGGCGCCGGCGCGGGCCAGCAGGCCCATCTCGGTGATCTCGTTGCCTTCGGTCCCGCGCGTGGCGGCGGCGTAGGCGAAGACCTTGACCAGCTTCACCTCACGGGCGCGCCGCGCGATGAACTCCAGGCCGGCGACCTCGTCCAGCACCGGGTCGGTGTTGGGCAGCAGCGCCATGGCGGTGATGCCGCCGGCTGCCGCGGCGCGCGACGCGCTCTTGATCGTGTCGTTCTCTTCGTGGCCGGGCTCGCCGATCAGGACGCGCATGTCCACGAGGCCGGGGGCGAGGCACTGGCCCTTCAGATCCACGACCTCGATTCCCTCGGGCACGCCGTCGTTGAACAGCGACGGGCCGAAGTCGGCGATCTTCGTGCCTTCGGTCAGCAGCGTGCCGGTCTGGTCGAGGCCGGTGGCGGGGTCGAGCAGGCGGGCGTTGCGGTAGGCGACGCGGGCGGCGTTGGAATTAGGCATTGGTCCCCCGGCGATCGCGGGTGAGTAGATCAAGGACGGCCATGCGGACGGCGACGCCCAGTTCGACCTGATCGAGGATCATGGAGCGCTTGAGGTCGTCGGCGACCTCCGAGTCGATCTCGACGCCCCGGTTCATCGGGCCGGGGTGCATGACGACGGCGTGCGGCTTGGCGACCGACAGCTTCTCGTAGTCGAGGCCGTAGAAATAGAAATACTCGCGCGTGGAGGGGACGTACTGGCCGCTCATCCTCTCGGTCTGGAGGCGCAGCATCATCACCACGTCGGCGTCCTTGAGGCCGGTCGCCATGGAGTGGTGGACCTCGACGCCCAGCCGCTCGATCTGCGAGGGGATCAGGGTCGGCGGGGCGACGACGCGGACGCGCGCCCCCATGGCGTTCAGCAGGTGGATGTTGGAGCGCGCGACGCGGCTGTGCAGGATGTCGCCGCAGATCGCCACGATCAGGCCGTCCAGCCGGCCCAGGCGGCGGCGGATCGCCAGCGCGTCCAGCAGGCCCTGGGTCGGGTGTTCGTGGTGGCCGTCGCCGGCGTTGATGACCGAGCAGTTGACCTTGTCGGCCAGCAGCTTGACGGCGCCCGAATCGGCGTGGCGAACGACCAGCGCATCGAGATGCATGGCGTTCAGCGTCATCGCCGTGTCGATCAGCGTCTCGCCCTTCTTCACCGAGCTGCCGTCCACCGACATGTTGATGACGTCGGCGCCGAGCCGCTTGCCCGCCAGTTCGAAGCTGGTGCGGGTGCGGGTCGAATTCTCGAAGAAGAGGTTGATGATGGTGCGGCCGCTGAGAAGCGTCGACTTCTTGTTGGATTGGCGGTTCTGCTCGACGTAGCCGTTGGCGAGGTCGAGGATGGTGGTGATCTGGCCGGCCGTCAGCCCCTCGATGCCGAGAAGGTGGCGGTGCGGGAAGATCGCGTCAGAGTGGGGCGTTCCGGTCATGGGCCGGGACTATAGGAGCGGCGTGGGACGCCCGCAAGCGCCCCTCGCGGGCCTTTTTACAGGTAGGCTATGAGCCGTCCGCAGGCCAGGACCGCGATCCAGAGAGTGAGCGACGCGGCCCCCGCGAGGCGGGCGGCGCGGGGCGGTCGGTCGGAAAGGCTCCAGAGGGCCATGCGGTGGCCGGCGCGGCTGTGGAAGACCGCGATGTTGGCCAGCGCCAGGACGAGCAGGACCATCTTCACCAGGAAGGCGGGGTTGCCGGCCAGGGCCGTCGCTTCGGCGGTGAACAGCAGGAGGCCGGTGGGGACGGCGAGCGCGAATCCGGAGACGGCCACGGGGAGGAGAAGGCGCGACAAGGCGTCCGCCGGCAGCAGCGGGGCGCGCGCCCCCATCAGGCGCAGGTCGAACGCCGCGATGGAGCCGACGAGCAGCGCCAGCCCCAGGATGTGCGCGATCTCGACCAGAGGGTAGAGCCAGATGGACTGGCGCAACGTTTCGCCGAGCGGGGATGTCTCCAGCGCGACGAGCCAGCCCGGTCCGGTCGGGCCCTGGTCGTGGTCCATCAGCGCAGCTCGACCGTCTGGTCGCCGGCCTTGATGCGCTCGGCGCGCAGTTCGCCGGGTTCGGACTTGCTGGGGTAGCCGACCACGGTGACGGTCTGGCCGGGCTTGACCGTGCCGTCCGGCAGGCCGCGCGCGCTCATGCGGCCGGGCGGCGCCAGGACCACGTGCCAGATCTTGCCGTCGGCCTCCAGGTTCAGCATGGCGTGCGGATTCTTGAAGGCGAACTGCTGAACCGTGCCGGTCAGGGTCAGCACCTTGTCGGCGTCGTAGCTGCCCCAGCCATGATGCGCGGCGGCGGGGACGGCGATGGTGGCGATGAGAAGGGCGGCTGCGGCGAGCTTGCGGGCGTGGGGCATGGAAACCGTCTCCCTCGAAGGCACGGGCCAAATCAGGCGGCTGTGGGAGAGGTTGGGACCGGGGGCTGGTTGGACAAGGCTGGGCCGAGCCGGTGCGCGTCGCGTTCGGTGGCGGCGGCCTCATCGAACAGCCAGTCGCGGAACGCCTTCACCTTGGGCCGGGAAAAGTAATGCGGCGGGGCGACGACGTAGTAGGCGTAGTCGCCCGGCAGATGCACGTCGAACAGCCGGACGAGGCGCCCGGCGGCGATGTCGTCGGCGACGAGGACGCCGCGGGCCAGCGCGACGCCGGCGCCCTCCATGGCGGCCTGGAGGAGCAGGGCGGAATCGTCGAGCCGGGGGCCGCGCGTCATGTCCACGCCGGTCAGGCCGGCGGCCTCCGCCCAGACGCTCCAGGTGATCATGTAGTCGTCGTGGAGGAGCGTGTGGTGGCGCAGATCCTCCGGCGTGACCAACGGGCGGTCGCCGTTCAGCAGGGCCGGGCTGCACACCGGGAAGATGTCCTCGGTCAGCAGCCGCTCGCAGCGGAGGGCGGGCCAGCGGCCGGAACCGAAGCGGATGGCGATGTCCACGTCCTGCTGGCCGAAATCGACGACCTGCGGGGTGCTGTGCAGGCGCACTTCCAGCTCCGGGTGCTTGGACTGGAAGCGGACGAGCCGCATGACCAGCCACTTCGCCGCGAAGCTGGGCATCGTGGAGATGGTCAGGGCGCCGGTGCTGTCCTTGCGGAACAGGCGCTCGGTGGCGTGGGAGAGGGTGTCGAGCGCGTCGCGCACGGCGGGCAGGTAGGACTGTCCGGCCTCGGTCAGCAGCAGGGCGCGGTTCAGGCGGCGGAACAGCGGCATGCCCAGCCATTCCTCCAGCCCCTTGATCTGGTGGCTGATCGCGGCCTGGGTGACGTGCAGCTCGTCCGCCGCCTTGGTGAAGGACAGATGGCGGGCGGCGGCCTCGAAGGCGCGGAGCGCGTTCAGCGGGGGCAGGCGGCGGGACATGGCCGGGCGGGCCTTCGGATTAGGTTTCCTAATCCAGCTTATGAGAAAGCGTCGTTTGTGCGCAAGAAGCGGGTGGCCCATTCTCCTTCGCAGAGAGACAGTCACGACACCGACTTCGGATGAGGAGACCGACCATGTTCCAGAGCACGAATACGGCCAGTTCCGGCACCTCCGCCCGCTCGGAAGGCAGCGTCACGCGCGCGGTGGTCGCCCTGTTCGACACGGTCGCGGAATGGACGGAGCGGCGGCGCCAGCGGCGCGCGCTGGAGGCGCTGCCGGACCACCTGCTGCACGACATCGGCCTGTCGCGCGCCGACGCGGTGAACGAGGCCGACAAGCCCTTCTGGCGGGGTTGAGCGATGGCGGACGAGACGGCGGAAGAGACGGCGATCTGGGCGGGCGGCTGCGAGTGTGGCGGTGTGCGGTACGAGATCGCGGCCCGGCCCGGCCCGATCTCCTTCTGCCACTGCGGCCAGTGCCGCCGCCAGCACAGCCACGTCGGGGCCTATACCACCTTCCCGCGCGAGGCGTTCCGGCTGGTCAAGGACGAGACGCTGGCGTGGTACCGTTCGTCCGAGCGTGCGCGGCGGGGCTTCTGCTCCCGCTGCGGCGCCGGGCTGTTCTGGGATCCGGTGGGAGAAGCACGCATGGACGTGACGGCGGGCAGCCTCGACCAGCCGACGGGCCTGCGGGCCGACCGGCACATCTGGGTCGATTTCAAGGGCGACTACTACGACATCGGCGAGGACGGGCTGATCCGCAAGACCAGCACGGAACCGGGCAACCAGTTGCAGGTGGAGCCATGAGCGGCGGGGTGATTCTGCCGGGCGGCTGCCTGTGCGGCGGTGTCCGTTTCCTCGTGACGGAACGGCCGTTGGGGGTGGTGAACTGCCATTGCAGCCAGTGCCGCCGGTTCCACGGGCATTTCGGCGCCTACATCACCGTGCCCCGCGATACGGTCTTCTTCGACGCCGACTCCACGCTGGCGTGGTACCGGTCGTCGGAGGCGGCCCAGCGGGGCTTCTGCTCGCGCTGCGGGGCGTCGCTGTTCTGGAAGGGCGACGAGAATCCTTTGGTGGACATCGCCGCCGGGTCTTTGGACCAGCCGACCGGGCTGGTCACGCTGAGGCACATCCACGTCGGCAGCAAGCCGGACTATTACGAGATCGACGATTCGTTGGAGCGCTTCCCGGAAGGCGCGCCGGAGCCGCCCTGACCGCCCGATCCGATTTGGCCGCCCCCGATCACTCGAACCGCATCAGCCGAAGGCATAGAGGACGACGGGAAGCGTGAGCGCCGAGGCCAGCGTCTGCACCGTGATGATGGCGGCGATCAGCGCGTGGTCGCCGCCCATCTGGCGCGCCAGCACGTAGGAACTGGCCGAGCAGGGCAGGGCGTTGAACAGAACGGCGATGGTCAGCGCCGCCACGTCCACGCCGAGCCACGTCCCGATCAGGGCGGTCAGGCCCGGAACCAGCGCCAGCTTGAAGGCGGACGAGAGGGCGACTCCCGCCCCGGCCTGCCGCGCCGCCGCGAGGTCGAGCCCGGCGCCGACCGACAGCAGGCCGAGCGGCAGGGCGGCGCGGGCCAGGATCTCCACGATGTCGCCCAGCACGGGAAGCCGGCCGAGGCCGCTGACGTTCAGGGCGGCGCCGAACAGCGCGGCGATGATGATCGGGTTGCGGACGATCGCCCCGACGATGGTGCCGGGCGTGGCGCCTTTTCCATCACGGCCGTACCGCGCCATGACGGTGACGCACAGCACGTTGACCAGCGGCACGACGACGGCGATTCCCACGGCGGTCAGCGTCAGCCCCATGGTGCCGTAGAGCGCCTTGGCGCCGGCCAGCCCGACGTAGGTGTTGGGCCGGATGGCGCCCTGGAAGACCGAGGTGAAGGCGGGGCCGTCCAGCCCGACCAGCCGCCGGGCGGCCAGCGCCAGCGCCGCCGTGGCGAGGACGCCGGCCGCCATCGCCGCCGCCATCGGCCCCATGGCGACGGCGCCCAGGTCGGCCTTGCTCAGCTCGTCCACGATCAGGCAGGGGAAGAACAGGAAATAGGTCAACCGGTCCACCCCTGGCCAGACATGGTCCGGCACCATGGCGCGGCGGCGCAGGCACTGCCCGAACAGGATCAGCAGGAAGATAGGGGCGAGCGCCCCGAAAATGGCGAGCATGGACGGGCGGTCAGTCCACGCCGTCTCCGCCGCCGTCCTGTTCGTCGTCCAAGTCGTCCCGCTCCTGCTGCTCCTGGCGGCGCCGGTGGGCCAGCGCGTCGAGCGCGCCCTGGAGGATGTAGGCGGCGGCCATCTTGTCCACGACCTCGTCCCGGCGCTTGCGGGTCATGTCGGCCTCGCCGATCATGAAGCGTTCCACGGCGGAGGTGGACAGCCGCTCGTCCCAGAAGGCGATCTCCGCGTCCCAGCCCAGCAGGTCCGCGCGCTCCATCAGGTTGTTGGCGAAGGCGCGGGTGGACTCGGCGCGCGGCCCCTCTGACCCGTCCATGTTCAGCGGCAGGCCGATGACCAGACCGCCGATCGTGTAGTCGCGGATGGTCTTCGCCAGTTCCCGCGCGTCCTGCGTGAACTTGGTCCGGCGCAGCGTGCCGATGGGCGAGGCGACGATAAGACCGGGATCGGCCACGGCCATGCCGATGGTCTTGGTGCCGACGTCCAGGCCGAGGAGACGTTGACCCCGGCCCAACCGGGCCGCGAGTTCGGGGAGCGTGTGAATCATGCCACGAACCATAGAAGCCGCAGACGGTCTCGGCAAGAACGCTTGAGTTGTGTCCGAAGATACTTATTCTTGTAAGTAATTTCTGGAGAACCCCCATGCTCACGCACCGCCCCCTTGCCGACGCCGACATCCCGCGGATCTGCACCTTTCCGCGTGATGCTCGGGAGCTGTATTTCCTGTTCCCCAGGGCGTCCTGGCCGCTGACGCCGGAGCAGGTGCGCGCCTCGCTGGCCGAACGGCGCGATCCGACGGTGGTGCTGAGCGACGGAACGGTCGTCGGCTACGCCAATTTCGCGACCTTCGACGAGGGGCTCAGCGCCAGCCTCGGCAACGTCAGTGTTGCGCCGGATGTGCGCGGGACGGGCGTCGCGAAGCATCTGGTGCACGCCATGATGGACAGCGCCTTCGGCCATCACGGGTTGCCGGAACTGGTTCTGCGCTGTTTCAACACGAACACCCCGGCGCTGCTTCTGTACGGCAAGCTGGGCTTCGTTCCCGTCGCCGTCGAGGAGCGGACGGCCCCGTGGAACGAGCGGATCGCCCTGTTCACCATGCGGATGGGGCGCGAGCTGTGGGAGCGACAGCACCGCCAAGCGGCCTGAATCATTGCGGTGACCGTTTTCGGGTGCTAGCTTCCAGGCCGTTTTTCCAGACGTCTTGGAAGAGAGTAGAAGGCATGTCGCTCGACAAGGCCACCGTGGCCAAGATCGCGCATCTGGCCCGCATCAAGGTGCCGGAAGAGGAATTGGATCACCTGGCGGGTGAGCTGAGCCAAATCCTGACCTTCGTCGAACAGCTGGGCGAGGTGGACACGGACAACGTGCCGCCGATGACCAGCGTGGCCGCGCAGAAGCTGCGCCGCCGCAAGGACGAGGTGACCGACGGCGGTTACCGCGACGCCGTCCTCTCCAACGGTCCGG
>JAEZID010000114.1 GCA_023416195.1 Pseudomonadota bacterium
CCGTCCATGATCGGCATGTTGAGGTCCATGGCGATGACGTCGGGCTTCAGCTTGCGCGACAGGCGCAGGGCCTCGGCACCGTTGCGGGCTTCGCCGACGATGTCGATGTCGGTCGCCGCTTCCAGCATCTTGCGCAGGGCGACGCGCACGAAGTTGGAATCGTCCACGACCAGCAGTCGGATGCGCGGTTCGGTCATGCCGACCCTCCGGCCGGGAAGGGGGCGGACGGGAGGCGGGCGGGCACGGTGTCGGGCATCAGGCCCTCCGGCCGCAGCACCGGGATCAGCGCGTCGTCGAGGCGGATGACCGCCGAGGTCAGCCGGTCGGACATCGGATCCACATGGTCGGAGGGGACCTTGCGGATGCGCTGCACCTCGTCGGCGACGACGGCGACGGTGCCGCCGGCGATTTCCACCAGGATGGCGGTGCCGAGACGGCCCAAGCCAAGTTTATCAGGGTCAGCGCCGACGGGGCGGCGGGTCAGCAGGCGGCGCAGGTCGAGGATGGGCAGGATCGCGCCGTCCACATCGGTGATGCCGTCGAAGCTCTGCCCGCCGTCGGGAAGGCGCTGCCGTTCGGAGGACTCCACGACGCGGCGGACCCGCTCGAATTCCATGGCGTAGACGCGCCCATCGACGGTGAAGGTCAGGAAACGGCGGTAGTGGCGATGCGGCAGGCGGCTGTCGTCCAACTCGCGCGCTTCCGGGATCAACCGGCCGATGTCCTCCAGATGGTCGCCGAGCATGCGCGTTCCGCTCCTCACTTCCAGCCAGACGCCATCGTATTCGACGATTTCGTCCGGCGCACTTCCATCGTTGCGTTCAGCGGCCTTGAGTTGATCTTCCGTAAAGCGCACGACGCCGCGAACGGCGTCCACGCGAACGGCGACGGGTCCGTGTGGGGTGGCGTAGACGACCGCGTGGCCGGAGGTTGCTGCGGTGTGCCCCCATCCTCCCACGCCGTCAGGTGGGGGAGGGTTGGGGTGGGGGCTCTTCGCGAACACGTCCACCAACAGCACGGGGTGGCGCTGCACGTGACTCATGCCGCGCACGACGGCGGGCGCGTTGGGCAGGGGGCGGAGATCGGTGATGGCGAAGATCAGCACGATGTCGCGCATGTCCAGCGCGTAGCCGCGCCCGCCGGCCTCGACGATCAGCAGGCGGACGGTCGGGCGGGGCGGGGCGCCGTCGAGCGGGGCGGCGGCGACGCCGACGAGGGCGGCGTCGTTCGGCAGATCGGCGAAGGCCATGCCGTGGCCGAGTTCGACGCGGGCCGGGTCGATCAGGCGGACGGCGTGACCGGCGTGATCGAAGCGGGCCGCGATGGGGGACGGACCGGCATCCTGAGGGGCGACGGCCTCGCGGGCGAGGGTGCCGCCGATGCGCCCGGCGCGGAGCGCCAGCGTGCCGGCGCCGGAGCGCAGCACGACGAACAGGCCGCCCTTGCGGTCGGCGGGCCAGGCGAGGCCAAGCGCGGGGTAGCCGGCCAGATCGACGATGGGCAGCAGGTGGCCGGCGACGTTGGCGATCCCTTCCACATGGGCGGGGGCGAAGGGCAGGCGGGTTGTGGGAACGGCCTCGGCGATCTCCACGACGTGGGATTCATCCACGGCGAAGGCGTGGCCGGCGATGTCCAGGATCAGCAGGCCGCCGCTCATCCGGCGCCTCCGGTCTTTCGGTAGGCCAGTGCGCGGTCGCCGCGATGCTTTTCGAACAGCTCCGGCCGAATGGGGCGGTCGGTGGTGCCGAGGACGAGCCAGCCGCCGGGACCGACCGCCTCGATCAGCTGGGTCTGTGCGGCGCGGCGGCTGTCGTCGTCGAAATAGATCATCACGTTGCGGCAGGACACGAGGTCGAAGCCCGTTTCCGGCGGCTGCGGGGCCATCAGGTTGTGCTGCTGGAAGCGCACGACCTTGCGCGCGTCGGCGCGCACCCTGCGGTGGTTCGGGCCGGCGCCGTCCAGCGGCACGAACCAGGGGTGGTATTCGGCCGGCAGGTCGCGGAAGGCGCCGAGCCCCTCGCCGCTGTAGCAGGCGTTGCGGGCCTGGCGGACGGCGATGCGGCTGATGTCGGTGCCCAGCACGTCCACGGACCAGGCGGTGACCACGCCGTGGTTGGTGCGCTGCGCCTCCCCGAGGTCGGCCAGGGCCTCCAGGGCGAGGATGGCGAGGGAGTAGGGCTCCTCCCCCGTCGCGCAGCCGGCGCTCCACAGGCGGATGGTGCGCTCGGCGCGGCGGGCCTCGATGATGGCGGGCAGGACGTGGCCGCGCAGATGCGCGTGGTGGGGCAGGTCGCGGAAGAAATAGGTTTCGTGAATCGTCAGGTTTTCGATCAGGCTCAGCCAGTCCGGGCTGTCGGCGGGCGACTGCTCGATCACGCGGACCCAGCTCTCCAGCGTGTCCGGCGGCATGGCCGCCAGGATCTTGGACAGCTTGCGTTCCAGCGGGCGGTCGTGGCGGATGCCGCTCTTGCGCTGCACGTCGTCCAGCAGACGCCGTGCCAGCGCGCCGGCGGCGGCTTCGTCCTGCGGGTCGAGCCTGCGGCCGTCGTCCATCAGGACGCTTTCAGCCGGCATCAGGACGCTTTCAGCCGGGCGGCGTGCCGGCGCGTTTCCTCGGCAAGGCGGGAGAGCTGGACCATGGCGGCCGTGATCTCCTCCGACGCGGCGGCGTTCCTGAAGGCGACGGTGCGCACGCTTTCCACGTTCGCCCCGATGCCCTTGATGGACGCCTGCTGCTGTTCCATGGCGATGGCGACGGACTGGAACATGCGGTCCAACCGCGTGACCCGGTCGGCGATGCCGTCCATCAGCCTGCCCACCTCGGCGGTGGCGGTCATGCCTTCCTCCGCCATGGTCGAGGCGGATTCGACGATCTCGGCGATCTGGCGGGCGCTTTCGACGGCGTTGTCGGCGAGCTTGCCGACCTCTTCGGCGACCACCTCGAAGCCCTTGCCCTGCTCCCCGGCGCGGGCCGCCTCGATGGAGGCGTTGACGGACAGGATGTTGGTCTTGACGGCGATCTGGGTGATCGCCTCGGTGATGCGTCCGATGCGCCGGCTGTTGTCGGCGATGGTCTGCGACACGCGGACGAGGCGGGCCATCTCCTCCTTGCCCTGTTCGGCGAAGCCCGCGGCGGCCTTGACCATGTCGGACGCGTTGCGCGTGTTCTCCGACACGGTGGCGATGGCCTGCGCCGACTGGCCGATGGCCGAGGCGACGAGGTCGAGGTCTTCGGTCTGGGCCGAGGCGCCGTCGGTGACCTGCCCCACGGCGGTGCTGGCCTGGCCGGCGGCGATGGCGACCTGGGTCGCCTGTTCACCGATGCGGCGGAACGTCCCACGGGCCTCGTTCAGCAGCGCCGCCATGTCGGCGTGGGCGCCGGTGAGCAAGCCTGCGGGGTGGTTCGGGGCTTCGGCGGCGGCATCGGTCAGGCTGCGGATGTCGGCGCGCAGGGCGGACTGCACCTGGGACAGGCGGTTGAGGGCGGCGGCGGTCCGGCCGAATTCGTCGGTCCGGCGGGGCGCAAGCGCGGCGTCGAGGTCGCCGGCGGCGAGGCGGACGGCCGTTCGCTCCAGGGACGCGGCGGCGTCGGCGATGTCCAGCAGCACGATCAGGCCGAGGGGCAAGGCGACGGCCAGCGCGCCGCCGGTGACCGGCCACAGCAGGTCCGGCGCGTGCGCCGCCGCGACGGCGGGGAGCAAGGCGGCGATCGGAACGAGAAGGACGAGGAGCAGAAGCTTCCGGGACAGGCGCAGGTTCGCCAGAAAGACCATGGTCACCCCTTTTCACCCGGTGGTAAAAACCTTCGCCCGTGTGCGGAAAAATAGCATATCGGGGTAGATTTGTCTAAACTGCGAGAAGCCGCACCGCCGAACTCCACCAACCGAGGACACCGCCGACGATGCCGATCGGAACCCGCATCGCCCTGGGCTTCGCCACCGTGCTTCTGCTGACGGTGAGCGTCGCGGTCATCGGCTGGAACGGCCTGTCCACCTACGCCGGGCGCGTCGAGCTGGCGAGCCGGACCAGCAGCCTCGACGCGACGCTGAGCCGCGCGCGGCAGGAGGAGGGCCGCTATCTGGCCGAGGGCGACCCCACCGCCGTCCGCCGCGTCCGCGCGCTGTCCGACGAGATGAAGGGGGAGGCCGAAGAGCTGCTCGCCCACACGGAATTCCCGGTGGACGCCGAGGCGCTGCGGGAGGTGGTCGCCAAACTGGACGCCTACCGGAAGGCGTTCGATCAGGTGGTGGCGCTGGGCGCGGACAAGTTCGGCGGCATGGAAAAGTTGCGCAAGCAGACGGCCGCGCTGATGGTGGTCGCGCAAAATCTGAATCGGGCGCAGGCGCCGCGCCACGCCGAGGCGTTGCGCCGGCTGAATGCCGGAGAGGCGGACGAGGACACGCTGGAGGTTCTGGAGTCGTCCGGGCTGCTGCTGAACATCGCGGGGCGGCTGGTGCAGGAAACGCGCGGCGCGCTGCTGGGCGTGCAGCAGTTCCTGCTCGACAACAACCCCGCCGGGCGGGCGCGGCTCGACGAGGGCATCAACAAGCTGCTGAGCGTCACCGGAGACGCGCGCACGAATGCGCGCGACACGGCGACGCTGGCCGAGGTGGACAAGCTGACCCCGAGCGTGCTGGCCGTGGAGGCGGAGTTCCTGCTGGTCGTCGATGTGGTGGAGCGGCAGAACAAGGCGCGCGCCGCCATGATGGACGCCGCCGCGGCGGTCAGCGACCGTGTCGCCCATGTGGTCGCCGGGCAGATGGCCGACCGGGAGGCGGAGCGCACCCGGGCCTCGACCCTGATCACCGTCGGGGCGGTGGGGGCGCTGGCGGTGGGCGTGCTGTTCTCGCTGCTGATCGGGCGCAGCCTGACCCGGCCGATCACCGCCACCACGCGGGCGATCCAGCGCCTGTCGGAAGGCGATCTGACCGTCACCGTGCCGGGCACCGACCGGCGGGACGAGCTGGGGGCCATCGGGCTGGCCATCCAGAACGTGATCGCGGTGCTTCATGGGCTGCACGGCGAGATGCACCGGCTGTCGGGGGTGGCGGTGCAAGGGGCAATGCAGGGGGCAATGCAGGGAGCCGGGGAGCCGGCCGCCCATCAGGAGTTCCGGGGCGCCTATGGGGAGATGGTGGCGCTGTTGCAGGAAACCGGCGCCGCCTTCCGCCGCATCGGCGAGCAGGCGACCCAGGTGGCCGTCGCCGCCGGGGAGGCCAGCACCGCCGTCGGCCACGTCTCGGAAGGCGCGCAGGAGCAGACCGACGACCTGGATCTGGTGGTTTCCGCCGTCGGGCAGACGGCGCGGGCCATCGCCCATGTGTCGGAGAACACGCGCAACGCGTCGGACATGGTCAAGGCCGCCGCCGGCTTCGCCGAGCAGGGCAAGGAGGACATGGCGCGCCTCCTGAAGGTTTCCCAGACCATCGCCGACAACAGCCGGCGCATCGGGCGGATCACCGAGGCGATCACCCAGATCGCCGTCAAGACCAACATCCTGTCCGTCAACGCCTCCATCGAGGCCGCCCGCGCCGGCGAGCAGGGCAAGGGCTTCGAGGTCGTCGCCGAGGAG
>JAEZID010000163.1 GCA_023416195.1 Pseudomonadota bacterium
CCCAGCATCAGGACGACTGGCGCGCCGCCGCGCAGTTCATGGCCCACGCCCTGTCGGCCGACCCCGGCGACATGGCCCTGCTCCGCCGCACCTACCTGCTGAAGCTGGGCGAGGGGCAGATCGACGCCGCGCGCGACCTCGCCAAACGGATGCTGGAGAAGGATCCCGACCCGCAGCTCGCCATCGCCCTGCTGGTCGCCGACAACCTGAGCCGGGGCAAGCTGAACGAGGCCGAGGCGATGGCCGCCCGCATGCCCAAGGAAGGCATGGCGAAGTTTGTCGGCCCGCTGCTGGACACTTGGCTGGCGGTGGCGCGCGGCAAGACCGACCAGGCGCTCCAGGCGCTCAGCCCGCTCGCCTCGGCCAGCGGCTTCGCCGCCCTTTACGACCTGCATGCCGCGCTCGTTCTGGAACTGGGCGGCCGCAAGGACGAGGCGGCCCGGCATTACGCCAAGGTGGTGGATAAGGAAGCGCCACTGCGCGTCGTCCAGCTGGTCGGCAGCTTCTACGAGCGCAACGGCCGCAAGGAGGACGCGCGCAAGCTCTACGAATCCTTCCGCGCCGACAACCCGGAAAGCCTGATGATCGAGCCGGCGCTGAAGACGCTGGCCGAGGGCAAGACCGCCGCCCCGGTGGTGAGCGATGCCAAGCAGGGCCTTGCCGAGGCCATGTTCGATCTGGGCAGCGCTCTGCATCACGAGGGCGCGGAGGAAACCGCGCTGCTGTTCGGCCGGCTGGCGCTGCACCTGCGCCCCGACCTGCAACTGGCCCGCCTGATGATCGGCGACATCATGGACAGCCGCGACCATCACGCCGACGCGCTGACCGAATACAAGGCGCTGGAGAAGGACCCGGTGCTCGGCTGGGCCGCCCGGCTGCGCGCCACCGAAAGCCTCGCCCGGCTGGAGCGCAACGACGAGGCCATCACCGGCCTGACCCAGCTTTCCGCCGAACGGCCGGAGCGCACCGACGCGCTGGTCCGCCTCGGCGACCTCTACCGCACCACCCAGCGCTACGACGAGGCGGCTGCCACCTACACCAAGGCGCTGGAACGCATGGGCAAGCTGGAGGAGCGGCATTGGGCCGTGCTCTACGCCCGCGCCATGTCCTACGACAAGATCGACCGCTGGCCCGACGCCGAACGCGACCTCCAGGCCGCCCTGGCGCTGAAGCCGAACGAACCCTTCCTGCTGAACTATCTCGGCTACAGCTGGGTGGACCGGGGCGTCAACCTCGACAAGGCCAAGGGCATGATCGAGAAGGCGGTCGAGCTGCGGCCGAAGGACGGCTACATCATCGACAGCCTGGGCTGGGCCCTCTACCGTCTCGGCGACTTCGAAGGGGCGGTGAACAAGCTGGAACGCGCGGTGGAGCTGAAGCCGACCGACGCGACGATCAACGACCACCTGGGCGACGCCTACTGGCGCGTCGGCCGCCGCAACGAGGCGCGCTTCCAGTGGAACCGCGCGCTGCGCACCGCCGAGGAAGAGCCGCTGAAGGAAGACATCCGCGCCAAGCTCGACAAGGGTCTGGCCGACCGCCAGGCCGCCCAGGCCGAGCGGGCGAAGGTTCAATAAGGCGAAGCTTTTGTTTGCTTGAGGCGCCCCAGCCGATAGGATCGGGCGCCTCTCCCCAGAGGGTGGAGGCGATCGTCGACCGCTGGGGACCCGTCATGGACGCCTTCACCGAAGCCGCGCCGGCAAAGCTGAACCTGTACCTGCACGTGGTCGGCCGCCGCGACGACGGCTATCACGAGCTGGACAGCCTCGTCGCCTTCGCCGACGTGGCGGACACCGTGACGGTGCGGCCGGGCGTGGCGCGGGTGGCGTTGCGCGGGGTGACGCTGCCCCCGGTGGGGCCGCGTCTCGCCGTCTCAGGCCCGTTCGGCCCGGCCCTGATGGAGGGGAACCCGGCGGACAACCTCGTCATCCGCGCCGCCTACGCCCTCGCCGCCCGGCTCGGCCGCGAGCCCGACGCGATGATCTCTTTGGAAAAGGTTCTGCCCATCGCCTCGGGCATCGGCGGCGGCTCGGCCGACGCGGCGGCGGCCCTGCGCGGGCTTGCCCGGCTGTGGGGCGTGCCGGTTACCGAACGGGCGCTTTACGAGGTGGGCGCCTCCCTCGGGGCCGACGTGCCGGTCTGCCTCGCCGGGCGAGCCTGCTATTTCGGCGGCATCGGGGACGTTCTGGACGAGGCGCCGGCCCTGCCGGAAACGCACGTCCTCCTCGTCAACCCGCGCGTCCCGGTGCCCACCCCGGCCGTGTTCAAGGCGAGGACGGGAGGCTTCTCCGAACCGGCGCGCTTCACCGAAGCGCCGGCCGACGCGGCGGCCCTTGCCGCGCTGCTGCGCGAGCGCCGCAACGATCTGACCGAGCCGGCGCGGACCGTCGCCCCGTCCATCGCCGACGTGCTGTCGGCGCTGGAAGCCACGCCCGGCTGTCTGCTGGCCCGCCTGTCGGGCAGCGGCGCGACCTGCTTCGGTCTTTACGCCAGGGCGGACGAGGCGACCGCCGCCGCCGCGCTCGTCCAGGGGACGCAGCCGAACTGGTGGGTAAAGGCCGCGCGCCTGCTGCCCACCCCGGCGGATGCGCCGCCGCTGCCCAAGGGCGTGGTTGCGTCACCGGCCGGGTCCGCCCCGCCGCCGCCCGTGCCCTTCCCGGACACCGGCGGTTGGGGCGTGGGCTGATCCGGTCTCAGCAGCGTCCACCCCGCGTCAAGGCACCGCCGAGCATCGCGCCGCCGAGCGTGCCGGCCGCCGTCGTCGCCAGCTTCCCGTCGCCCTTGCCGAACTGCGAGCCGACCAGACCGCCGACCGCCGCACCACCCAGCACCCCGACCAGATCGCCGTCGAGCAGACCGCAATCCGGAGCCGGCGCCACCTGACGCACCACGCGCGGCGCGCGGCGGACGATCACCGGCTCCTCCTGCACGATCACCGGCGCCGGGACATAGTGGACGACCGGCGGCGGACGGCGAACGATGACGACCCGCTCGTCGTGGCCATGTCCGCGATGGTGGTGGTGGTGATGATGATGGTGGTGATGGTGCTTCGCGCGCCAACCGTGGGCCGGCGCCCACGGGGGCGGATCGGCCAGAACCGGCGGCGCGCCGGCGCCGAGGGCAACCACGCCGGCCATCACGGCAACGGCCAGGGCTTTGGGTGCGAAGCGGATGTTCATCATGGAAGCTCCAGGAAACACTCTTGCCCAGGTGAACAGCTGAGGCTTGAGTGTTCTTCCATCGATCAACCGA
>JAEZID010000203.1 GCA_023416195.1 Pseudomonadota bacterium
TGTGGAGCGAGAAGTCGTCGCTGGCCGACATGTATGTCAAGCTGCCGGAGAAGGAGTTCATCGCGGAGCTGACGCGCCGCTCCGGCGGCTATCTCGGCGACATCGAGATCCTGACCCGGCGCGAGGCTTGGCCGCTTTCCGTCCTGCTGGCGGAAAGCTTCATCGCGGAGCGTCTGGCGCTGGTCGGCGAATCGGCCCACGCCATCCACCCCATCGCCGGGCAGGGCCTGAACCTCGGCCTGCGCGACGTGGCGGCGCTGGCCGAGGTGATCGTGGACGCGCACCGGCTGGGCCTGGACGTCGGCTCGCCGGAGGTGCTGGCCCGCTTCCAGCGCTGGCGGCGCTTCGACACGGTGCTGCTGGCCGCCGTGTGCGACGGTCTGGTGCACCTGTTCTCTAACAACATCCCGCCGCTCCGGCTCGCCCGCGATGTCGGCATGGCCGTGGTCAACCGCCTGCCGCCGCTGAAGCGCTTCTTCATGCGCCACGCCATGGGCGTCGTCGGCGACCTGCCCCGCATGATCAAGGGCGTGCCGCTGTAAGGGGCTTTCGGAGCCCGCCGCTTTTCAATTCGTCATCCCCGCGAAGGCGGGAATGCAGGCTGAACAAGTATTTAGGTGGGGAACTTCTGGATCCCGGCCTGCGCGGGGATGACGGTGAGGAAACAGAACGCTCCAAGCGGAAATGTTTCACCGGACAGCCGTGCGCCTTTGCGGGAATGAGGGGAGTGGTAGCCCTCAGCTCAACGGATACTCTCGCAGCGCCTCGTAGACCGCCGCACCCTTGCCGAGATGGCTGCGGTAGAGGGTGAAGTGGTCCATGCGCATGGGGCCGGCGCGGAACAGGCCGCGTTCCTCGATGAAGCGGCCGACGCGGTCCTTCGGCGCGTCCTTCAGGCGGGCGAGCGTGACGTGCGGAGAGAATTTGCGCTCCTCGGCTTGCAGGCCGCAGCGGACCAGGGCCGATTCGACCTTGGCCTGAAGGTGCGACAGGGCGTCGCTGCGCTCGACGCCCGCCCACAGGACGCGGGCGTTCCGGCCGTTGCCGAACACGCCCACGCCGTCCAGAACCAGATCGAAGGCGGGGGCGGCGATCCCCGCCAGAGCCTCGTCGATCTCCGCCGCCTGGTCCTCCGGCACCTCGCCGATGAAGCGCAGGGTGAGGTGCAGGTTGTCCGCCTCGGTCCAGCGGGCCCCCGGAACGCCGCCGCCCAGCCCGGCGAGCCGCCGGCGGATGTCCTCGGGAAAGTCGAGTGCGACGAAGAGACGGAACATCAGGACCTTACGGTGTCACGGCCAACAGAGCTTAAGGGCAGGGGTCGGGGTAGCGGTCGTTCACCGCCTCGATGTCCTTCAACACCTCGTCGGACAAGGTGACGTCGATCGCGGCGATGTTGGACTTCAGATCCTCCATGGTGGTTGCGCCGATCAGCGACGACGCCACGAAGGGCTGGTGCAGCGTGAAGGCGATGGCCATCTGCGTCGGCGACAGACCGTGGCGCTTGGCGACCTCCAGATAGGCGCGCGTGGCCGCGTCGGCGTTGACGGTGGCGTAGCGCGACTTGCGGTGGTCGATGGCGCGGCGGGTGCCGGCCGGCGTGGCGCCGTCCAGATACTTGCCCGCCAGCGTGCCGGCGCCCAGCGGCGAATAGGCCAGAAGGCCCACCTCCTCGCGCAGGCTGACCTCGGCCAAGGCCGATTCGAAGGTGCGGTTCAGCAGGTTGTAGGCGTTCTGGATCGAGGCGACGCGCGGCAGGCCCTTCTGCTCGGCAAGGCGCAGGAAGGTCATGACGCCCCAGGGCGACTCGTTGGACAGGCCGATGTGGCGCACCTTGCCGGACTTCACCAGCTCGTCCAGAACCGACAGCGTTTCCTCGATGGGCGTGCCGTCCAGTTCCGGCCGGTGGATGTAGTTGCGCGGGCCGAAGCGGTTGGTGGACCGGTCGGGCCAGTGCAGCTGGTACAGGTCGATGTAGTCGGTCTGGAGACGGCGCAGGCTGGATTCGACCGCCGCCAGGATGTTGGCGCGGTCCAGCTTCGACGTGCCGCCCCGGACCCACTCGAACCCGCCGTTGGCCGCCCCGATGATCTTGGTGGCGAGGATCACCTTGTCGCGCTTGCCGCGCGCCTTGAACCAATTGCCGATGACCTCTTCCGTCCGGCCGTAGGTGTCGGCGGTCGGGGGGATGGCGTACATCTCGGCGGTGTCCCAGAAGTTCACGCCCTGGTCGAGCGCGTAATCCATCTGGGCGTGGCCCTCGGCCTCGGTGTTCTGGCGGCCCCAGGTCATGGTGCCGAGGCCGATGGCGCTGACCGACAGGCCGGTGCGGCCAAGCGGACGGTACTGCATGGTCAAATTCCTCAAAGAAACAGTGTTAAAACTCCGGTATATCCATATAGACGATTGTGGGAAATCTCGCCACTCGCGAAAAATCCGGCCAGTGGAATGTCCCCGAAGACCTCGCGGATCATGGCAAGTTCCTGGCTCCCCTCGCCGAACAGGCTGGGGCCGCGCGCGATGCAGCTGACGTACAGGGCGCCCTTCGGCACCGTCTTCACGCGCTTCTTCAGGTTCGCCAGCATGCGGCGCATGTCGGTCTCGGCGCTCTGCTGGTCGCGGCGGGTGAACAGGATGGGCTGGCCGGTCTGCACCCGCTCGGCGACGGAAATCCAGCCGGCGCGCGGGTCGATGGCGATCAGGTCGCGGACCAGATAGTCGGCCGTGTCCGACCCCGGAATCGGCAGGCCGGCGAAGATGTAGCCGGACACCTTGCGCAGGTCGCGGGCCAGAATCTCCCCAATGTCCTCCTTGAAGACCTCCAGCGCCGGGCGGCCGTCGATCTCCAGGACGACGTTCTCCTCGGCGGCGGTGATGGTGCGCACCGGGCCGATGGGGGTGCATCCCTGGCTGAGGCCGGTGGCGACCGCCAGACTTGGCGCGAACAGCACGCCCGACACGCCGCCGTCGCCGACCGGGCCGCTGGTCATGGTGGCGGTGTCGCCGGGGATGGTGAACTGCGGGAACTCCGACCGCGACGCCGTCGTGCCGCCGACGAGGAACGCCCCCGTCGAGTCGGACAGGGTGGCGACGAGGCTGGGAAGCTGCTGGTTGCGCGGGTCGGCGTGCACCAGCGCCAGCGCGGCGCCGTTCTTGTCCAGCCAGCCGCCGGCCATGCGGCGCAGCGGCTCCAGATCGCCGGACACCACGGGGAACAGGCGGAAGCTGTCCTCCGGCAGGCAGGCCACCATGACGGCGATGGCCGGCTGGTCGAAGAATTCCTCGTCGTTGGCGCAGACGCCGATGCCGACGGTGCCGACCCAGTCGCGGATGCCGGTCACCCCGCGCAGCAGCGTGACGATGCTGGTCGCGTGCTCGGCCAGCGCGTCGGTGATGTAGAGGAAGCCCAGGTTGCAGCCCTCGACGGGGCCAAGCTCGTCCAGGCAGGCCTTCACGGTCTGGCCCCATTCGGGACCGGCAGCGGAGGCCGCCTTGAAGTGGATTTCGGTGGCGGTGTCGCCGGCCAGGGTCGCCATGATGTCAGCCTCCGTTCTTGATGACGTTGTCCAGGAGGCGGACGACGTGGGGCGTGATCCGCTCCACGATGACCTTCACTCCGGCGGCGTTGGGGTGGATGCCGTCCGGCTGGTTCAGCGCCGCGTCGGCCGCGACTCCGTCCAGGAAGAACGGGTAGAGCTGTACGTCGTACGTGCGCGCCAGCTCGGGATAAATGGCGTTGAACCGCTCCCCGTACGCGCGGCCCAAACTGGGCGACGCGTACATCCCGGCGAGGAGTACGGGGATCTTCTCGGCGCTCAGGCGCTTCAGGATGGCGCCCAGGTTGGCGCGCGCGGCGTCGGGGTCGAGCCCGCGCAGCATGTCGTTCGCCCCCAGCTCCACGATGATGGCGTCCGGCTTGTCGGCCAGCGCCCAGTCGAGTCGCGACCGCCCGCCCGCCGTGGTGTCGCCGGACACGCCCGCGTTGACGACGTCCACCGCATAGCCTTTGGCCTTCAGGGCCTGTTCCAGCTGCACGGTGAAGCCCTGCGGCTCCGGCAGGCCATAGCCGGCGGTCAGGCTGTCGCCCAGCGCCAGCAGCTTCACCGTACCGTTCGCGGCCATTGCCGGCGCGCTCACGCCCACCCCCGCCGCGACGAGAAGCCCCAGAAGCGCCGTGTTGAAATGGCGACGGGCCAAGCCATATGGCGAAAGGCTTTTCTGCATGTTCGTGAGACGCATTCCAATGTCCCGACCCGATTCCGCTGCCTCGTCCATCCTCGACCTCGACGAGGTCCACTTGAGATTGGACAGTGCGGCCGGACCCGTCAACATCCTGCGGGGATTGAATCTTCGCGTGGACCGTGGTGAGAGGGTCGGCGTGGTCGGCCCCTCCGGCTCCGGCAAATCGACGATGATGATGGTGATGGCCGGGCTGGAGCG
>JAEZID010000330.1 GCA_023416195.1 Pseudomonadota bacterium
GCGCCGCAGGCGCCGGCCGGGGCGCCCGCCGGCTCGCCGTGGGGTCGTCCGCCGGCGCCCAGCCATGGCGACCCGCGCGTGACGCCCTACGCCAACCCCAACCAGCCCCGGGCCGGCGGCGGCTTCATGGCGGGCGCCATGCAGACGGCGGCGGGCGTGGCGGGCGGCATGCTGCTCGGCAGCGCCCTGTCCAGCATGTTCGCCGGCGGCGGCGAGGCCCTGGCCCAGGAAGCCACGAACGCCGTGGATCAGGTGGCCGAGCAGGTGCCGGAGGAGAGCGGCTGGAGCCTCTTCGGCGGCGGCGATGAGGGGGAAGAGGAATTCTGATCCGGCAATCTCTGATCCTTTACGGGGCGGGGGGGCTTCCGCCCGCCCCGAAGCCGTGCCTTTTCAACGCCGACCGCCGACCGCCGACCGCCGCGCTTAAATGGCGGGGGCGCCGGGCCGAAGGAGATTCCCCATGGGATTGAGCGTCTGGGAAATCCTGATTCTTCTGCTGATTGTCGCGATCATCTTCGGGGCGGGCAAGCTCCCGCAGCTCATGGGCGACCTCGGCAAAGGCATCCGGAGCTTCAAGGCCGGGTTGAACGAAGGGGAGACACCGGCGGCGGCGACCACCGGCAGCGATGCCCACCATTCGCCAGCCCACCCGACCGAAGCCGGCAAACGCCCGGAAGCCGGGGCATGACTCGATGGCTTTGACAGGAAAACAAGCAACCTCCGGTCGGGGAGGCCGCCGAAACGTGAAGCTTTGACTGTCGTTCACGTCCACCGGGTCAACATCCACTCGGATGCCGGAACCGGTTGCACAGCGCTTGTGCGGAAGTGGCGTCCCCACGGGGATTCGAACCCCGGTTGCCGCCGTGAGAGGGCGGTGTCCTAGGCCTCTAGACGATGGGGACGTCGTCGGCGCGGGAGGCGTTGTTTAGCGAAAGCGGAGGGGGGACGCAAGCGGGATCTTGGGTTTGCGTGTTATTTTTTCAGACAAGCGCGCCTGATGCCCGGAGGCCCTCGATGAACGCAGTTCGGCGGGTGTGGGAAATCGTTGCCACCGCCGCGCGCGGCTGGTTCGACGACGACGCCATGAGCCTTGGCGCGGCCATCGCCTTCTACACCATCTTCTCGCTGGCCCCGACGGCGATCCTGGTCACGGCGCTCGCCGGCCTCGCCTTCGGGGAAGCCGCCGCGCAGGGCGCGCTGGTGGAACAGCTGTCCCGGCTGATCGGGCCGGAGCCGGCGCAGACCGTGCAGGGGCTGATCGCCAGCGCCGGGAACCGGCAAACAGGCGTGTGGGCGAGTGTCGTCGGGGTCGCCACCATCGTCGTCGGTGCGACCACCGTGTTCGCCGAGTTGCAGACGGCGCTGAACCGCGTCTGGAAGGCCGAACCGCCGACCGAATCCACCGTCACCTGGCTGGTCACCGTCCGGCTGAAAGCCCTGGCGCTGATCGCCGCCATCGGATTCTTGCTGATCGTGTCGCTGGTGGTCAGCGCGGCGCTCGCCGTGTTCGGTGCGTGGGTGGGGCGGTATCTTCCGGCCCTGCCGACCCTGTTATGGATCGTGGATGTCGTCACGTCCTGGATGGTGCTGACGGTGCTCTTCGCGCTGATCTACCGCGTCCTGCCCGACACCCGCATTCCCTGGATGGACGTCTGGTTCGGCGCCGCGATCACGGCGCTGCTGTTCGCCGTGGGCAAGTTCCTGATCGGCTTCTATCTCGGCACCAGCGGCGTGGCCACCGTGTACGGAGCGGCCGGGTCCTTCGTGCTCGTGCTGCTGTGGGTCTACTATTCGGCATCGATCTTTCTGTTCGGGGCGGAGATCACGCGCGCCTACTCGGAACGCGTCGGCAGCCGCTCCCGCCGACCGTCCGCGACATCGTGCCGCACTCCATCCGAGGCCCCAGCCCCCTGAGACGGTCGTCCGGCCGCGCCGGAATGCGCATCTCCATGCACGCGGCGCATGCACGCCCTATGGTAAGCATGCTAGGGTACGTCCGATGCGTGTGGTGGAGGTTGGTCATAACATCTTCAATCTTACCGACGTCCCGACCATGGAGGAACGCGCCCCGAGGACGGGGCCGCGCTGGGAAGACGGGATGAGCAAGATTCTGGTTGTCGACGACGAGCGCGACGTGGAGGTGCTGATCACCCAGCGCTTCCGGCGGGCCGTGCGCGCCGGCGAATTGCAGTTCCTGTTCGCCCACGACGGTGACGAGGCCCTCGCCGCCCTGCGCTCGGATCCCGACATCGACATGGTGCTCAGCGACATCAACATGCCGGGCATGGACGGGCTGACGCTGCTGGACCACCTGCCGAAGGTGAACGCCGACGTGCGGGCCGTCATGGTGTCCGCCTACGACGATCTCGGCAACGTGCGCGCGGCCATGAACCGCGGCGCTTTCGACTTCATCACCAAGCCCATCGACTTCGCCGACCTGGAAGCGACCATCCGCAAGACGCTCGCGGTGCGGCAGGCCGAACGCGAACTGCGCGACGCCCTGTTCGAGACCCGCGCGGCCGAGGCCGCGTCCCGCGAACAGGCCGCGCGCCTGCGCCGCGTGCTGGACGGCAGCCCCATCGGCGTCTTCATCGCGGCGGAGGACGGCGACATCCTCTACAGCAACCGGCAATGCACCGACCTGTTCGGCCTGTCGCCGGAGGAGATGCGGGAGCGTGGGGCGGCGGCGCTCTACAGCCACATCATGGCGCGCAAGCGGCTGTTGGCCCGCCTGCGCCGGGGGCGCCCGATTCGCGACGAGGAGGTCTCCTTCACCCGCCCGGACGGCAGCACGGTGTGGGTGATCCTGTCCTTCGACCAGACCAGATACGAAGGGCGCGTGGTGTTCGTCGTGTGGGTCTACGACATCACCGAGCGCAAGGCCCAGGCCGAGGCGCTGCGCGCCGCCAAGGACGCGGCGGAATCCGCGCTCGCCGATCTGGAACGCATGCAGGAGGACCTGATCCGGGCCGAGAAGATGGCGGTGATCGGACAACTGATCGCCGCCGTCGCGCACGAGGTCAACACGCCGGTCGGCGTCGCGCTGACGGCGGCGACGCATCTGATGACGGTGTCCAACGGCATCTCCGACACCTTCCGCGACGGGCTGCTGCGCCGCACCGACTTCGAAGGCTATCTGGACACCGCGCGCGAGGTCGCCTGCCTGCTGGTCACCAACATCGAGCGCGCCGTCGCCCTGATCCAGAGCCTGAAGCTGGTGACCGAGGGGCGCGCCTCCATGCCGCGCGGCCGCTTCGACCTGAAGGAGTATCTGGAGGACATCCTGCTGGCGGTCCGGGTCCAGCCGGTCGCGGTCGGGCATGAGCTGCGGCTCGACTGCCCGAAGGATCTGGTGCTGGACACCTATCCGGGGACGCTGACCGAGGTGCTGCTCAGCCTGCTGACCAACGCCTTCAACCATGCCTTCGAACCGGGCCGTTCCGGCCGCATCGTCATTTCGGTCTCGATGCTGCCCAACGAGCGGGTGGAACTGCGGGTCAGCGACAACGGCCGGGGCATCCCGCGCGAGATCCTGCCTCGCCTGTTCGAGCCCTTCGCCACCACGCGGCGCGGGTCGGGCAGCATCGGCCTCGGGCTCTACGCCGCCTTCAATCTGGTGACGGACAAGCTGCACGGCGAAATCCGGGCGGAAAGCGAGCCCGGCCGCGGCGCCTGTTTCATCCTGCGCCTGCCCATCGACGCTCCAGCCGAGGCGCCCCCCGCCGGAGCCATGGCCGCGACGGCGTGAGGAAACGCGATGTCCAACGATGAGCGCAACGGCATGGACAACGACAGGCCGGACGGCACCGACACGGCAATCGAGAGCGCCCGGCGATACCGCGATCAGGTCCTTGCCGTCGTGCCGGGATTGCTGATCCATCGCGGCGAGCGGATCATCCACTGCAACGAGGTCCTGGCCCGGCTGCTCGGCTACGAGTCGCCGGCCGAGATCGCGGCCTTGCCGGACGTGCTGAGTCTGGTGCCGGACGACGCCGCCGACGCCGAGCGGCAGGCCTATGAGGGCTGCCTTGCCGGCGAGCGGCGCGCCGACGTCCGCCGGACCAAGCGCCGCTGCGCCGATTCGAGCGTCCAGTGGTTCGACCAGCTGCTGGAACCGATGGAGTGGGGCGGCGGGCCGGCGGTTCTGGAGATGCTGACGGTGGTGCGCCCGCACGACGGCTTCACCGAACTGCCGCACCAGTGGCAACGCCTGCAATCGGCCATCGACGCCATGCCGAACGGCGTGCTGATGCTGGACGCCGAAGGCCGGATGGAGGGCGTGAACAGCGAACTGCTGCGCCTGTGGGATTACCCGCCGGGGCTGTTCCCGCCGGGCACCTCCATGAAGGCCATGCTGTGCTACAACCACGGGCGCGGCGACTACGGCCACGCGTCTCTGGAAAGCAAGATCGACGAGTTCCGGGGCCTGCTGAAGATCCGGGGCGTGGTCCATTCGGAACGGCGCGTGCCGAACGGCCGCGTGCTCGACATCCGCGTGGCCCCGCGCTCGGACGGCGGTTTCGTCCTCACCCACTTCGACATCACCGACCGCAAGCGCATTGAGGACGAGCTGCGCGAGGCCCGCGACCGGGCGGAAACCCTGTTGCGGGAACTGCGCGAGACGCAGCAGCAGCTGATCGTTCAGGAAAAGATGGCCTCGCTCGGCCAGCTGGCCGCCGGCATCGCCCACGAGCTGAAGAACCCGCTGAACTTCGTCAACAACTTCGCCGAACTGTCGGGCGAGCTGCTGGACGAGCTGACGGCGCTGATCGCTCCGCTCGGCGAGCGGCTGGACGGCGATGCGCGGGCCGATTTCGACGATCTGGTGGGCAGCCTTCAGGGCAACCTGCGCAAGATCGCCGACCATGGGCGCCGCGCCGACGGCATCGTCAAGAGCATGCTCGCCCATTCGCGCGGCGGCGGCGGGGAATGGCGGCGCACGGACCTCAACGCGCTGGTCGAGGAGAGCCTGGCGCTCGCCTACCACGCCGCGCGGGCGCAGGACCGCGACTTCAACACCGCCCTCAACCGGCGCCTGGACCCGGCGGTGGGCACCATCGACATCGTGCCGCAGGACGTGTCGCGGGTCCTTGTCAACCTTTTCGCGAATTCATTCTACGCGATGCGCAAGCGACAGCTGTCGGTTCCCGATCAGGGCTATCGGCCGACGCTGACCGTTTCTACGTTCGATTGCAACGACAAGGTCGAGATCCGGGTGCGCGACAACGGGCTGGGCATCCCTGAATCCGTGATCTCCAAGTTGTTCACGCCGTTCTTCACCACCAAGCCGACCGGGGAAGGGACCGGCTTGGGGCTTTCTCTCAGCTATGACATCGTGGTACACCAGCATCGTGGCCGTTTCGACGTCAGCAGCGTCGAGAACGACTACACGGAATTCACCATTACACTGCCGCGCGTCGCATCGGCGGTGTCGTTGGGGGAGCGTCGCAGACCATGACCGTCGGAATCCTTGTGGTGGATGACGAGCCGGACGTCGAGGACCTGTTCCGCCAGCGTTTCCGGTCCGAACTGCGCAAAGGGCAGCTGGTCCTGCATTTCGCCAAATCGGCGGAGGAGGCCCTGGCGCTGCTGGACGGCGGCCTGGATCCGGAAGCCGTTCTGGTCCTCAGCGACATCAAGATGCCGGGCATGAGCGGCCTCGACCTGCTGCAACGTCTGCGCGCGGAAACGCCGGGCGTGCCGGTGGTGATGGTCACCGCCTACGGCGATGCCGAAAGCCGCCGACGCGCGCTGGACGAGGGCGCACTGGATCTGGTGACCAAGCCCGTCGATTTCGTCGCCCTGAAGAAGGTGATGAGCAGCGTGCTGCCGAGCACGGCGGCGTAACGCTCAGCCACCCGCGATCGCCACCATCAGCGTCAGGGTCGCCCCGGCCGGAACACATGTGTCCAGGCCGCCCTGGCGGCGCACGTCGGTGCCGCCGAGATACACGTTCACGAAGCGGCGCAGGTCACCTTCGGCGGTGAACAGCCGTTCGTGGAAGGCCGCGTCGGCGCCGACCAGCGCGGTCAGGGCCTCCCGCACCGTGGCGCCGGCCACGGCCACCTCGCCCCGGCCGCCGACGAAGCCGCGCAGCGGTCCCGGCACGCGGACGGTCACCTCGCTCACCGCATTGTGGTTCACCGCAACCTCGCTCACGGCACCGTCTCCCCTTCGCGCAAGGCCGCCTCGGCCTCATCGGCCAGGCGGCGGAACAGGTCGCGGACCTGACGCGCCTTCACCAGATCGATGCGCAGGTCGTTCGCGTCCTTGAAGCCGGCCTCATAGGCCCAGGCGGTGTAATGGGCGTCCATCCGCCCGTCGGTCTGTTCGATGTGGTCGAGCACCAGCCGGTCCATCTCCACAACCGGCTGGCGGCTGAAGTCGGCGAAGTGCAGTTCGGCGACGCGCTCGGCAAGGGCGGCCTCTTCGGCCACCGCCTCGTACAGGCCGCGCGCGCGCAACTCGTTCAGCACGGGGCGCGTGGTGCGCGCCATGAAGCGGCGGGCGATCAGCCAATGGCGCATCGCCCGCTCGACCGCCAGTTCCATCATCAGGCTGGAGAATTCGGCCTCGGTCAGGTCGTTGCGGCGCTTCCAGCCGGCCAGCGCCTCCGCGCTGGTGATGCCCCGGCGCCAGCAGAAGCGGCGCGTCTCGTCCGTCACCGCCGCCGCGTCCACCGTCACGCCGACCAGTTCGGCCAGTTGCAGGGACAGAATCCGGCCCAGAGCCGCCGCGTTGATCTCGGCGAAGTCGGCGCGGTGCAGGGCGGCGTGGTTGGCGATGCTGGACAGCGGGACCGCATGCCCGCCATGGACGGCGCGGCGGTCGCGCTCGTACAGCACCTCGAAGAAGTGCGTGCGGTTGAAGTCGAAGGGAACGCGCGGGGGCAGGGCGGTCACGCCACGACGGACGAGGTCGCGCAGATGGTGCAGCAGCGCCTCGGCGTCCCGGCGCTTCAGGTCCACGTAGCCGGTGGCGAGGAAGCCGTCCAGCCGCGCCGTCTCGGCGTCGGTCAGTCTGGCCTCGGCCCAGATCCGGTCGCGCGCGCGCTCCGGGAAATACAGCCGCTTGGCGGCGGCGACCAGCCGGTCGTGCAGGGCGGCGTCGATCACCCCGGCGCCCCGCGCCGCCCGGAAGCTGGCGCGCAGATTCACCATCGGTTCGGACAGCGGCATGAAGCCGTCCTCCGGCCCGGCGTGGGCGAGGGCGACCTCGTCGTCCTCGGTCAGGGTGCCGTCGGCGTACTGGCGCACCACCTCGCCGACGCCGATCATCCCGTATTCGGCGCATTCCACCGCGCGGAGGGCGCCCATGCTGGAGGCGCCGAAGACGGTCACCCCTTCGTGCAGGGCGAACAGGATTTCCTTGTGCCAGACGGCCAGCGACTGCCCGAACACGCCGTCGATCAGGGCCAGCACGTCCGGCCGGTGGATGTGCAGCGCGCTGACCACGTCGGCCTGCGCCACCGGCGGCAGATAGACCGCGTCCGGCAGAATGGCGCGGGCGGCCTCGACCGGCATGGTCGGGCCGAGGAAGACGCAGATCTTCATGTCGGCATTCCGGCGGGCATTGGCTGGGCGGACATTGGATGAGCGGGCGGCGGGGTGCCCATCGCGTTGGCGAGGGCGGCGGCGAAGGCCTGCGCGCGCGGACCCGGCGTGTAGAAGTCAGAGCAGTAGCCTTCCAGCCCCGGCACCACCACCCGCCCCACGGGTATGCCCTTGTCCGCGTGGGTCAGGTCGAAGGCGATGGCCTGCTCGACCCCGGCGCGGCGGAGCGCGTACAGCAGCAGGGCGATGTCCCCTTCGAAGGTCGGCGTGGCGCGGTTGGGGTGGCGCCGGCCGTCCACCGTGGCGGGCGCCGCCTCCAGCGCCGCCACCTGAACGGCATCGTCGGCGCTCTGGTTCATTTGGATGTCGCGGCGGAAGAAGTCGTCACGCGACCCCGCGATCAGGACGAGGCGCGACTGCACCGCTTCCGTCAGGGCGCGGGACATGGCGACCGCCGGTTCCAGATGGCTGCCGTAGCCCCGGTGCATGCCGCCGTGGCGCAACTCCCGGTCATAGACGATGGCCATGTAGGTCGGAACGCCCGTGTCCACCGTCATGTCGTAGAGCAGCGGACGGATGCCCGCCTCGGCGAAGCGTCCCACCAGATCCCGGATCACCGGGCTGTCCACGGTGTTCAGATCGACGCGCGGCGTGGCGCAGCCGAGCACGCTGCCGGCGAATTTCCAGCAGGCGACGGCGTCGCGCTCGATCACCTCGTAGAGGGCCGCCGCGATGGCTTCCAGGATGTGGTTGCCGCTGGCCAGCCCGTTGGTCCCCATGGCGTAGAAACTGCGCAGGCCGGGCCTCGCCACCGGGGGACCGAGCATGCCGACCGCCGTCCAGGGGGCGGCGACCTGCTTGTCGTTCATCAAATCCCAGCCCCAGGTCCAATATTCCGGCAGGTCGGGCCGGAAGGAGCCGTTCCGGGTGCCCGGCAGGCGGTCGATCGGGATCCGGCCGTCCGGGGGCAGGGCGTTCCACGGGCATTCCACCGGCGGAAGCGCGAGCGCCTCCGCGTGGTAGACCTCGATGCCCTCCATGGCGGCCGACACCGTGGCGGCGGTCAGGCTGAACCCCTTCCCGGCGCTGTTCGACAGCGACGGGCTGTTCGGCCGGTGCGCCAACACGGTGTGGATGCCGATGCGGTCGAGGCCGGTCACGTCGGCGAGGCGGGTGATCCCGCACCGCCGCAGATGCGGCCTGATCCGCTCCAGCGTTTCTTCCGGGGTCGCGGTGCGATGGGTCCCCAGGAAGAAACGCTTGGCCGCCCGGTGAACGGTGTCCCCGAGCCGGATACCCAGACCGGCGTCAGTCATCAGCCTTCTTCACCGGCTCGGTCTGCGGAGCGGCGACGGTGCCCTCGGCCGGCTGACCCGAGAAGATCGGGGCGGCAGCCGGTTGGCCGGCGAAAATGCCCGCCGCCGGCTGACCGGCGAAGATGCCAGCGGCCGGTTGGCCGGCAAAGATGCCTGCCGCCGGATGGCCCGCGAAGATGCCGGCGGCCGGCTGGCCGGCGAAGATGCCTGCAGCCGTCGTGGCCCCGGTGGCCGGCTGACCCGCGAAGATGGGATTGCCGGCAGTGACGCCGGTGGCGGGCTGGCCCGAGAAGATCGGAGCGGCGGCCGGCTGGCCGGCAAAGATCGGCGCGCTGGCCGTGGCCCCGGTCGCGGGTTGACCCGCGAAAATCGGAGCCGTGGCGGGCTGGCCGGCAAAAATCCCAGCGGCCGGCTGACCCGCGAAGATTCCGGCCGCCGGCTGACCCGCGAAGATGCCCGCCGCCGGCTGGCCGGCGAAGATGCCCGCCGCCGTCGTGGCCCCGGTGGCCGGCTGACCCGCGAAGATGTGGTTGCCGGCAGTGGCACCCGTGGCGGGCTGGCCCGAGAAGATCGGAGCGGCGGCCGGCTGGCCGGCAAAGATCGGCGCGCTGGCCGTGGCCCCGGTCGCGGGTTG
>JAEZID010000351.1 GCA_023416195.1 Pseudomonadota bacterium
AAGGCCAGCGCCTCGGCGTCCAGGCGGATGTTCAGCGCGTTCAGCACCGCGCCGACCATCGGCACGCCGAAATGCGCCTCGAAGGCTTCCGGCGTGTTGGGGGCCATGACCGCGACCGTGTCGCCCAGCCCGATGCCGCGCTTGCCCAGCGCCGAGGCCAGCCGGACGCAGCGCTCGTAGGTCTCCGCCCAGGTCCGGCGCAGGGGGCCGTGGATGACGGCGATGCGCTGCGGGTACACGGCGGCGGTGCGGCGCAGGAACGACAGCGGCGACAGCGGCACCGTGTTGGCCGCGTTCTGCTCCAGGTCGATCTCGTACGGGTTGTGGCGGGGGTCGGTCATGCGGGCGTTCCTCGGCTTCTCTTGGCGGGTCTTGTTGGAGAGAGTCTTGCCAGAGATGCCCGGAGGGGGGAAGGGGGCTAAACATCCCTCCCCGGGAATGGAGAGGGACGGAGCCGTCCCAGCGCCCATTCCGCCGCGTCGCGCACCACGTCGCTGGGGTCGTTGCGCAGCGCCTCGACCACCGGCGCGTGTCGCGCGTCGCCGCTGTTGCCCAGGGCGACCAGCACATTCCGCACGAAGCGGTCCCGCCCGATCCGCTTGATGGGGGAGCCGCTGAAGACCTGCCGGAACCCGGCGTCGTCCAGCTGCGCCAGATCCGCCAGCCGGGGGGCGGTCAGTTCGGCGCGCGGCAGGAAGGCGGCCTCGCGGCTGCGCTGGGCGAACTTGTTCCAGGGGCAGGCGGCCAGACAGTCGTCGCAGCCGTAGATGCGGTTGCCCATCAGGGGGCGCAGATCCTCCGGGATCGGCCCCTTGTGCTCGATGGTCAGGTAGGAGATGCAGCGCCGCGCGTCCAGCTGGTTCGGCGCCGGGAACGCCGAGGTCGGGCAGGCGTCCAGGCAGCGCCGGCAGGAGCCGCAGCGATGCGCGCCCGGCTCGTCCGGCGGCAGGTCCAGCGTCGTGTAGACCTCGCCCAGGAACAGCCAGGACCCGTGCTCGCGCGAGACGAGGTTGGTGTGCTTGCCCTGCCAGCCGAGCCCCGCCTTGGCGGCCAGCGGCTTTTCCATCACGGGGGCGGTGTCCACGAAGACCTTCAGTTCGGCCTTGTACGTGTGGGCGATCCACTGGCCCAGCGTCTTCAGCCGGCCCTTGATCAGGTCGTGATAGTCGCGGTTCCTCGCGTAGACCGACACGATGCCCCGGTCGGGATGGTCGAGCAGTTTGCGTGGATCCTCGGCGGGGGCGTAGCTGGTGCCGAGCGCGATGACGGTGCGGGCCTCCGCCCACAGGGCCTGGGGGTGGACGCGGCGGTCGGCCTTGTCCTCCATCCATCCCATGTCGCCGTGGCGGCCCTGGCGCAGGAACTCGGCCAGCCGCTCGCGGGCTTCCTCGCCCAACTCCGCCCGCGCGAAGCCGACCGCGTCGAAGCCCAGCGAGAGGGCACGGTCGCGGATGGCGTCCCGGATCTTGCCTGGATCAGCCTCGGCCACGGTAGGTTTGGACGTCCTGCGAGGGGATCCACACGCCCTTGGGCGGCTCGCCGGTCGCGTAGAACACGTCGATGGGGATGCCGCCGCGCGGATACCAGTAGCCGCCGATGCGCAGCCACACCGGCTTCAACTCGTCCGCCAGACGCTTGCCGATGCCGACCGTGCAGGCCTCGTGGAAGGCGCCGTGGTTGCGGAAGCTGGTCAGGAACAGCTTCAGCGACTTGCTCTCCACCAGCCAGTCGCCGGGGACGTAGTCGATGACCAGATGCGCGAAGTCCGGCTGCCCGGTGATGGGGCAGAGCGAGGTGAACTCCGGCGCCGTGAAGCGCACGACGTAGTTCTCGCCCGGGTTCGGGTTCGGCACGCGCTCCAGCACCGCCTCTTCCGGGGACTTGGGCTGCACGGTGGCGCCGCCCAGCTGGGTCAGGTTGGCGTAGATGTTCTCAGACATGGATAAGCACCGTTTTCAAGAGATGTGTAGGTTGGGTTGAGCCGGAGGCGAAACCCAACGTCGTTGCGCGGCGGCGGGTGTTGGGTTTCGCTGACGCTCAACCCAACCTACGAAACCGGCTCTTTTCCGGCCTTCGCGAGGGGATCGACCGTCGCCGGAACGTCGCCCTCGTTCAGGCGGGCTTCCAGCGCCGTGGCGACCTCCTCGAAGCGGCCGTCCTCGATGGCCTGCCGAAGCTCGGCCATCAGATCCTGGTAGTAATGCAGGTTGTGCCACGTCAACAGCATCGGGCCCAGCATCTCACCCGCCTTGAACAGGTGGTGCAGATAGGCGCGGCTGTGGTTCCGGCAGGTGGGGCAGCCGCATTCCTCGTCCAGCGGGCGCTCGTCGTGGGCGTGGCGGGCGTTGCGGATGTTGATGGTGCCCCGGCGCACGAAAGCCTGACCCGTGCGGCCCGACCGGGTGGGCATCACGCAGTCGAACATATCGACGCCGCGCCGCACCGCGCCGATCAGGTCGCTCGGCCGGCCGACGCCCATCAGGTAGCGCGGCCGGTCCTTGACCATCAGCGGCTCGGTGAAGTCCAGCACCGTGAACATGGTCTCCTGCCCCTCGCCCACGGCCAGCCCGCCGATGGCGTAGCCGTCGAAGCCGATGTCGGTTAGGGCGGCCACGCTCTCCGCCCGCAGATCCGGATAGACGCTGCCCTGCACGATGCCGAACAGGCCGTAGCCCGGCCGCTCCACGAAGGCGTCCTTGCTGCGTTTGGCCCAGCGCATCGACAGCCGCATGGAGGAGGCGGCCTGCGCCTCGGTCGCCGGGAAGGGGGTGCACTCGTCCAGGCACATGGTGATGTTGCTGTCCAGCATGTGCTGGATCTGGATCGAGCGTTCCGGCGTCAGGTGGTGCTTGCTGCCGTCGAGGTGGCTTTTGAAGGTCACCCCCTCCTCGGTCATGGTGCGCAGGTCGGACAGGGACATGACCTGAAAGCCGCCGCTGTCCGTCAGGATCGGCTTGTCCCAGTTCATGAAGCGGTGCAGGCCGCCCAACTGCGCCACCCGCTCGGCGGTCGGTCGCAGCATCAGGTGGTAGGTGTTGCCCAGCAGGATTTCCGCACCCGTGGACTTCACCGCGTCCGAGGTCATCGCCTTGACCGTGGCGGCGGTGCCCACGGGCATGAAGGCCGGCGTGTTGATGACGCCGTGCGCGGTCTTCACCTGTCCGCGCCGGGCCCGGCCGTCGGTTTTCAGAAGATCGAATCCCAATCCCAAATTGTTGGGGCCGGTCATGAAGCCCTCCGGAGCAGCGAGGCGTCGCCGTAGCTGAAAAAGCGATAGTTATGGTCGATGGCGTGCGCGTAGGCCGCCTTCATGCGGTCCATGCCGGCGAAGGCGCAGACCAGCATGAACAGGGTCGAGCGGGGCAGGTGGAAGTTGGTCACCAGCAAATCCACGATCTTGAAGCGGTATCCGGGCGTGATGAAGATGTCCGTGTCGCCGCTGAAGGGCGCCAGCGTCCCGTCCTCGCGCCCGGCCGTCTCCAGGATGCGCAGGGCGGTGGTGCCGACCGAGACGATCCGCCCGCCGGCCGCGTGGGTGGCGTTGATGGCCGCCGCCGTCTCGGGCGAGATCTCGCCCCACTCGCTGTGCATGCGGTGTAAGGATATGTCGTCCACCTTCACCGGCAGGAAGGTCCCGGCCCCGACATGCAGCGTCACCGGCACGCGCCGGATGCCCCGCGCGTCGAGCGCGGCCAGCAGCTCCGGCGTGAAGTGCAGCCCCGCCGTGGGGGCCGCCACCGCGCCCTCGCGGCTGGCGAAGACGGTCTGGTAGTCCTCGGCGTCCTGCGCGTCGGCCTCGCGCCGGATGTAGGGGGGCAGGGGCATGCGGCCGTGCCGGTGCAGCGCCTCCATCAGCTCCGCCCCGCCGCTGGAGAAGCGCAGCCGCACCTCCATCCCGTCCTTGGCGACGACCTCCGCCGCGAAGTCCTCGGCAATCGCGATCACGTCGCCGGGCTTCAGCCGCTTGCCGGGCCGGGCGAAGGTCACCCACTCCCGCTCGCCCTCGCGCTTGTGGAGCGTGATCTCCACGCGCACCTCGCCGCGCCGGCCTTCCAGCCGGGCGGGAATGACGCGCGTGTCGTTCACCACCATCAGGTCGCCGGGCTCCAGCAGGCTCGGCAGGTCGCGCACGATGCAGTCGTGCAACCGCTCCGCCACGTCCAGCAGACGGGCGGCGTCGCGCGGCTTGACGGGATGCTCGGCGATCCGGTCAGGCGGAAGGTCGAAGTCGAAATCGGCGGTCTTCATGGAAGCCGCTCGTATAGACCAAAGCCGTGGTGCGGGGGAAGCATTACTCTGGCAACGGTAGCCCTTGCGCCTGCAACGCCGCCGTCTGGCGGGCGTGCAGCACGTCCACGTCGAAGTCGCGGATCATCTCCTGGAACAGCCGGTACCAGTTCACCTCGGCGTTCAGGTGCATGAAGACCGACCCCAGCCCGATGGCCGCGCGGTCCATGAAGACGAACTCGCGCGGGACCTCCACGCCGCCCAGGCGGCGCAGCTCCTGGTGCACCTTGGCCGCCGTCTCGCGGCCGTAGTGGGTGGCGTTGGTCTCCTCGATCCGGCGCGAGCGGTCGTCCATGATCGGGGCGTAGACGAAGCGCGCCCAGATGTTCAGGACCTCCACCAGCTCCTTCGTCGGGTTGCCGAAGCCCCAGACGCGGTAGGCTTCGACCGCCTTTTCCTGGTTGCCGGTCTTCAGCGCGTCGTACAGGTCGATCACGCCCTTGACGAAGCGGGCGGGGAAGACGCGGATGCAGCCGAAATCCAGCAGGTTGATCGACCGGTCCGGCCGCACCGTGTAGTTCCCCAGATGCGGGTCGCCGTGGATGATGCCGTAGCCGTAGAGCGGCACGTACCAGGCCCGGAACATGTTCATCGCCAGTTCGTTGCGGGCGTCCGGGTCGTCCTTGACGAAGTCCAGGATCTTGCGCCCCTCCACCCATTCCAGCGTCAGCAGGCGCCTGGTGGACAGGTCGGCGACGACCTCCGGCACATGGACGCCGGGCGTGTCGGCCAGCATGGCGCGATAGAGGCGGGCGTGCTTGGCCTCGCGCTCGTAATCCAGCTCCTCGCGCAGGCGGGCGCCGATCTCCGCCTGGATCTGCTTGGTGGAGATGGCGCTGTCCGACCGCTCGAAGATCGCGAAGATCAGGCCGAGCTGGCGAAGGTCCGCCTCCACGGCGGAGGCCATGTCCGGATACTGGAGCTTGCAGGCGAGGTCCCGCC
Source organism: Pseudomonadota bacterium (assembly GCA_023416195.1). Classification (GTDB taxonomy): domain Bacteria; phylum Pseudomonadota; class Alphaproteobacteria; order Azospirillales; family Azospirillaceae; genus Azospirillum. The sequence continues at coordinate 5,230 of JAEZID010000351.1, forward strand.
CGTCCAGCCCGACCGCCTTGTGCACCTGCCCCAGCGAGGCGGCGGCGGTGGCGGTGTGCTCGAAACTCTTGAAGCGCTTGTGCCAAACGGGGCCGAGTTCGCTCGCCATGCGGCGCTTCACGAAGGGCCAGCCCATCGACGGTGCGTCGGCCTGGAGCTGCGACAGTTCCTGCACATATTCGCGCGGCAGCGCGTCGGGGATGGTGGACAGCAGCTGCGCCACCTTCATCAGCGGCCCCTTCAGGCCGCCCAGCGCCAGCCGCAGTTCCGATGCGTGGCGTTCCCGTTCCATGGGGATGCCCAGCACCTGCTGGCCGGCGAAACGGGCCGCAAGGCCCCCCACGGCGGTCCCGACCCGCGCGTACCGCGCGATCCGGCCGCCCAGCGTGTTCTCGTCTGTGTTCGGCATACCGTTTAGGTGGGATCACGGACGCCGAAAGACGAGTCCCCGCCGGGCGGCAGCCGGCCGATCCTCTAGCCGGCCGGGGCGATGTTCTGGTTCACGCAGAACATGTTGGTCGGGTCATATTTCCGCTTCAGCGCCGCAAGCCGCTCGTAGTTCGCGCCGTAGGCGGCCTGGACGCGCTGTTCGTCATCGGTGATGAAGTTCACGTAGACGCCGCCGGTCGCGTAGGGGGCGGTCTTGTCGAAGACCTCGCGCGCCCACAGGGTGCAGGCGGTGTCCTCCGGCGGGTTGGCCCAGCGCGAATGCACGTTCATGACGAACTCGGCGTCGCGGTGGGGGTAAGCGGTGGCGTCCGCCGGCACGCGGTTGGCGGCACCGCCGAGTTGCCCGACGAAGATCTCGCACTGGTCGGACGGCAACCGCCCGGCCTGCTCGACCAGCAGATCGATCAGCCCGTCGTCCAGCCGGGTGAAGTTGTGCGACTTCCAGTAGTTCCGCGCCCCCGGCGCCAGCAGCGGATCGAAGGCCGACTGCCACGCCGCGTAGGGCATCGGGCCGACATGCTCGCCCAACGGCTGGCCCAGCGCCCGCACGGGCTCCAGCGCCTTCCAGCCCGCCTCCTCGTCCCCGGCGTGGAAGACGGCGAACACCATGACCTCGCGCCCATGGACCTCGGCCGGCAGGAAGGGCAGGGGCGGCGCCTTGCGCAGGACCACCCAGCAGGTCGCCTCGTCCGGCATGGCCGCCGCGATGTCCCGGTAGCGGCGCATGAGGTCGCCGGCCCGGTCGAAGGGATGGACGATCAGCCCGGCCAGCACGGTCGGCCCGACCGGGTGAAGCTGGAAGGTGAAGGAGGTGACGACGCCGAAATTCCCGCCGCCGCCGCGGATGCCCCAGAACAGGTCGGCGTTCTCGCCCTCGTCGGCGCGCAGGAACCGGCCGTCGGCGGTCACCACGTCGGCGGACAGCAGATTGTCCACGGTCAGCCCGTATTTGCGGGTCAGCCAGCCGAAGCCGCCGCCCAGCGTCAGGCCGGCGATTCCGGTGGTCGAGTTGATGCCGACCGGCACGGCGAGGCCGAAGGCCTGCGATTCCCGGTCCAGGTCGCCGAGCGTGGCGCCGGGCGCGACGCGCGCCGTCCGGTTCATCGGGTCGATGTGGACGAAGCGCATGCCGCTCAGGTCGATCAGCACGCCGCCGTCGCACAGCGCGTTGCCCGCGATGTTGTGCCCGCCGCCGCGCACCGAGACGAGCAGCCCGCTCTCCCGCGCGAAGCGGACGGCCTGCATGACGTCGGCGGCCCCGGCGCAGCGGACGATCAGGCCGGGCCGCCGGTCGATCATCGCGTTCCAGATCTTGCGGGCCTCCTCATAGCCCGCGGATTCCGGGGTGAGGACGGAGCCCCGCAGCCGGCCCGCAAGGTCATCGACGGCCTGTTGGGTGAGGGTCGTGTCGCGCCGGTCGGCGGTGCGCACCGTGAAGTCGCCCATCGGACACCTCCCGAGAAGGATTTCGCCAAGGACAAGTTGGCTTGGTGCCGGCGCGGCGTTCCGGTCTCGTCACGTCAAGCGCAACGCCGCGCCGGGCTTGCGCAACGGAGAGAAATTTAATTTCTTGATTAGAGCTGTTTTAGACAGGAAGATCAAAGCCGCATCCGGGGGACGTGCGCACCCCATAATTTGGACATTGGTAATCTGGGCGTTGGCAATTTGGGCGTTGGCTTTTCCGCTACGCCCCGCGCAGCCGGCGCGTCCAATCGCCCAGCGCGGTCAGCAGCTTCGCGATCCTCGGCGGCACCGTCTCGTCGGTCAGATTGCCGTCCGCGTCGAACTTCTGCGACGCCTGGGGCACGAAGACTTCGGGCCTGTTCAGCGGGTGCAGGTCCAGGAACACGCAAACCTGCCGCAGATGATACTGCGAGCGCGCGGTGCCCAAGCCGCCGCCCGCCCCCATGAAGGCCACCGGTTTGCCGGCGAAGGGCTGGTCGGCCCCGCGCGAGGCCCAGTCGATGGCGTTCTTCAGCACGCCGGGGATGGAGTAATTGTATTCCGGGCAGGCGATCAGCAGCGCGTCGGCGGCGCGGATGGCCTCGCGGAACGCGGTCACCGGCTCTGGCCGCCCCTCGGCCTCCACGTCGCCGTTGAAGAGCGGGATCGGGGAAAGGTCGAAGACCTCCAGGCTCATGCCATCGGGCACAACGTCAGCGGCCGCGCGCAGCAGGCCCCGGTTGAAGGACGCCTTGCGCAGGGAACCCGCGAAGCCCAACACGCGCACCGGTGACGGCATGGCCCCATTCCCCTCGGTAGAGTGCTACAGAAGGAATGGGGTCGCGGCGCCGCCCCGGCAAGGGAGGCGCTCAGCCGCCCTGGCTGCGGATCCAGGCGGCGGTGGCGCTGTCCATGGTGTTCTTGTGGTTGATGAACCAGTCCGGCACGATTTCGGTCAGATAGCCGCGCACCAGCATCAGGTTGCCGGCCTCCATGCGCTTCTCGATGCCCTCCAGTTCCAGGCGCACGCGGTTGTGCTCGTGAACGTGGATGGGGGTGGGCGGGAAGCCGTACTTGTGCATCAGCTCTTCCTCGCGGGCGAGGTGGTCGCGCAGATGCTGGGCAAATGTCCGGAAATGGGCCGGCAGGTCGGCGTCGGACGCCTGCGCGGCCTCCGCCAGCAGTTCGATGGTTTCCTTGTGGTCGGCGTCGATGATGGCGTTGCCGACTTCCAGGGATTCGTTCCAGGCGGGAATTGAGAGCGTGGGCATGGTGGCTCCGGTTCGGGTCGTTGGAGACACCATACCCACTCTCCGGCTAGGGATTCTTGATGTCCGTCAAGCGGACTGTTCCAACTCGTCCACGAATCCCCGTATCACCCCCAGCCCCTTCTGCCAGAAGGCGGGGTCGCCGGCGTCCAGCCCGAAGGGGGCCAGCAGTTCCTTGTGCCGCAGCGTGCCGCCGGCCGACAGCATCGCCATGTACTTGTCGGCGAAGCCCTGTTCGGACTCCTGGTACACCGCGTACAGCGAATTCACGAGGCAGTCGCCGAACGCGTACGCGTACACGTAGAAGGGCGAGTGGATGAAGTGCGGGATGTAGGACCAGTAGTTCTGGTAGCCCTCGTCGAAGCGCAGCGCCGGCCCGAGGCTCTCCGTCTGCACCGCCATCCAGATTTCGCCCAGCCGCTCGGCGGTCAGCTCGCCCTCGCGCCGCTCCGTGTGGACACGCTGCTCGAAGTCGAAGAAGGCGATCTGGCGAACCACCGTGTTCAGCATGTCCTCGACCTTGGTCGCCAGCATGATCTTGCGGCGCTTCGGGTCGGTCTCCGCGTCGAGCAGCGAGCGGAAGGTCAGCATCTCGCCGAACACCGACGCCGTTTCGGCCAGCGTCAGCGGCGTGTCGGACATCAGATGGCCCTGCTTGCCGGCGAGGATCTGGTGCACGCCGTGCCCAAGCTCATGGGCGAGCGTCATCACGTCGCGAGTCTTGCCCTGGTAGTTGACCAGCAGGTACGGGTGGACGCTCGGCACGGTCGGATGCGCGAAGGCGCCCGGCGCCTTGCCCGGCCGCACCGGCGCATCGATCCAGGCATTGTCGAAGAAGCGCTTGCCCAGCCCCGCCAGCTCCGGCGAGAAGCGCCCGTAGGCGCCCAGCACCAGATCGCGCGCCTCGTCCCAGCGGATGGTGCGGTCGACGTCCTCCGGCAGCGGCGCGTTGCGGTCCCAATAGTCCAGCGCGTCCTGCCCGAACCACCTGGCCTTCATCGTGTAATAGCGGTGGGACAGGGCGGGGTAGGCGTCCTTGACGGCCTTGACCAGTGCATCCACCACCTCGTCCTCGACACGGTTGGACAGGTTGCGGGACGAGGTCGGGCGCGGGTAGTTGCGCCACTTGTCCTCGATCTCCTTGTCCTTGGCCAGCGTGTTGGTGACCAGCGCGAACAGACGGATGTTGTCGCCCAGCACGCGGCCCACCACCTCGCCGGCTTCCCGCCGGACGGCCTGGTTGCGGTCGGACAGCTTGTTCAGCGCCTCCGCGCAGGTCAGGTCCTTGCCGCCGATGGGAAAGCGCAGGCCGGCGATGGTCTCGTCGAACAGGCGGTTCCAGGCGGCGCGGCCGACGACGTGCTTTTCATGGAGCAGCCGCTCCACCTCGTCCGACAGCTGGTGTTCGCGGAACAGCCGCACGTCGCGCAGCCACGGGGCGTAATGCGCGAGGTCGTTCGACGCCTTCAGCGTGCTTTCCAGCGCCGTCTCGTCCAGCCGGTTGATCTCCAGCGTGAAGAAGACGAGGTGGGTGGAGATGCCGTTCACCCGCTCCTGCGTGGACTGGTAAAACTTGCCGATGGCTGGATCGACCATGTTGCCGGAATAGACGAGGCCGGCGTAGGACATGGCGCGGGAGAGCACCTCGTCGATGCGCTCGTACTCGCGGATCGCCTTGGCGAAGGTGGCGCCGTCGAGACTTGCGAGTTTGCCGGCGTAGGCGGCGTGGAACTCCTTCGCCGCGCTTTCCATGCGGTCGAGGTCCGCCTTCAGCTCGCGCGACTCCATGCCGGGATAAAGGTCGTTCAGGTCCCAGGCGGGCAGGGTGCCGAGGTCGGGACCTTCCGCTGCGGCCAGGGCGGTGTCGGGCGCGGTGTCGGGCAGGCGGCTCATCAATTCCCTCCGTTCGGTCGTTGGAGGGGATATAAGCGCCTCGGCCCGCGGGACAAAGCCTTACGCTTCAGGACTGTCCTGAACCCGCCGGATCGCCGCATCGACGCATTGCAGATGCAGCTTCTTGCGCGCCAGCAGGCGGGCGCGCTTTTCCTCCGGATCGGTGGTCGGCATCGCCTCGATCCTGCAGCCGCGCCAGCCGTTGGCGTCCAGCGCGCGGGCGACCTCGGCGTAACCGAAGTATCCCTTCTCCGGCTGCTCCCACGGCGCGCGGAAGTCGGCGCGGCGCAGCACGAAGCGGTTGGACTGGCTGGACCCGCCCAGATTGGTCAGCCGCGCCACGATCAGCCGCTCGCCGTCCGGCTGGACGACGGTCAGGATGGGGCGAATCCCGGTGATCGGCGGGTCGATGGTCATGGCCGCATGCATAGCGTCCCGACGCCGCCAAGGCCAGCGACAAGGGCGCATCGGGAGAAACGCACGAACGGTCGTGTTGAAACGGCGCGTCCGCCGGGACCGCGCGAGCGTGCGGAACCAGGGATTCAGGAAAATCCCAAAGAATGAGGTGCGACAGCCCGCCGCACCTTTCTTCATCCCATTTGCAATGCGGGGTATGTTTGGCGCAGATTGAGCCCTGCTGCGCGACCGTTCATTGCGCAGCTGCGGAGAAACGCGAACCAAACAAAATATAAAGGGACGCCCCATGAGCCAGAGCTCAGCCGACCTCTACAACCAGATCCACGCACGCTCGCTGTCGGACCCGGAGGGGTTCTGGGGTGAGGCGGCAGAGGAGATCACCTGGATCAAGCGCTGGGACAAGGTCCTGGACGACAGCAACCCGCCGTTCTACCGCTGGTTCAAGGGCGGTGTCCTGAACACCTGCTACAACGCCGTCGACCGCCATGTGGAGGCCGGACGCGGCGATCAGGCCGCGATCATCTACGACAGCCCGGTCACCGGCACGGTCCAGACCATCACCTACCGCGAATTCCAGGATCAGGTCGCCCGCTTCGCCGGCGTTCTGCGCGCCCAGGGCGTGGAGAAGGGCGACCGCGTCATCCTCTACATGCCGATGATCCCGCAGTCGCTGGTCGCCATGCTGGCCTGCGCGCGCCTCGGCGCCGTGCATTCGGTGGTGTTCGGCGGCTTCGCCCCGCACGAGCTGGCGACCCGCATCAACGACTCCAAGCCGAAGGTCATCGTCTCCGCCTCCTGCGGCATCGAGCCGAACCGCGTCGTCAAGTACAAGCCGATGCTCGACGCCGCCATCGAGCAGGCCGAGCACAAGCCGGAGCGCGTCGTCGTCTTCCAGCGCCCGCAGGAAACCGCGACCCTGATCGAAGGCCGCGACGTCGATTGGGCCGAGGCCATCGCCAAGGCCGAGCCGGCCGAGTGCGTGCCGGTCGCCGCGACCGACCCGCTCTACATCCTCTACACCTCCGGCACCACCGGCCAGCCGAAGGGGGTCATCCGCGACAACGGCGGCCACGCCGTGGCGCTGAAGTGGACGATGAAGAACATCTACAACGTCCAGCCGGGCGAGGTGTATTGGGCCGCGTCGGATGTGGGCTGGGTGGTCGGCCACTCCTACATCGTCTACGGCCCGCTGCTGCACGGCTGCACCACCGTGGTGTTCGAGGGCAAGCCGGTCGGCACGCCGGACGCCGGCACCTTCTGGCGCGTCATCGAGCAGCACAAGATCGGCACGCTGTTCACCGCTCCGACCGCCTTCCGCGCCATCAAGCGCGAGGATCCGGACGCCAAGCTGCTGGCCAAGTACGACCTGTCGCACTTCCGCGCCCTGTTCCTGGCCGGCGAGCGCTCCGACCCCGACACCCTGCATTGGGCCGAGGACAATCTGAAGGTTCCGGTGATCGACCACTGGTGGCAGACCGAGACCGGCTGGGCGATTTCCGGCAACCCGCTGGGCGTCCACCTGTTCCCGATCAAGTACGGCTCCGCCACCCGCCCGATGCCGGGCTGGAACGTGCAGATCCTGAACGCCGAGAACAAGGAAGTGCCGCGCGGCGACATCGGCGCCATCTGCGTGAAGCTGCCGC
>JAEZID010000359.1 GCA_023416195.1 Pseudomonadota bacterium
ACCAGATACTCGTGCGGCATCTTGGTGTCGTGGTCGCGGTACAGGCCGATGTGCCCTTCGCGGGCCGAGGGCACCAGCTCGTGCAGGCCCTGCGCCATGCCCAGGCCGGCGCGCAGCACCGGAACGATGGCCAGCTTCTTGCCGGCGATGACCGGCGCGTCCAGGGGCTGGAGCGGCGTCTCGATCCGTTCGGTGGTCAACGGCAGGTCGCGGGTGATCTCGTACCCCATCAGCAGCGAGATCTCGCGCAGCAGCGTGCGGAAGCCGCCGGTGGAACGCTGCTTGTCCCGCATCAGCGTCAGCTTGTGCTGGATCAGCGGGTGGTCGAGGATGAACAGATTCGGGAATTCGGGAATGGTGCGCATGGGTCCGTGCCGCGGCCTGAATGGGCGACGATCCTAACCCGGCAACGGCCCCGAGGCCAAGGCGCCCGGAAGCGGTCCTACCCTCGCCCGCGCGGGGTCGGCTTTTTCGTGGGGGCCGGCGTTGCGGCGACCAGCTCCTCCCGCGGCCTGTCGATGCCGTGGCGGATGACCCGGTTGCGGCCGGCGTTCTTGGCCTGATAGAGCGCGCGGTCGGCGCAGACGATCAGATCCTCGACCGACAGGTCCGGCTCCGCCTCGACCAGGCCGAAGGAGGCGGTGACCGACACCAGCCGGCCGTCCGGCAGGGTGATGGGCGAGCGCATCAGGTCGATGCGCAGCCGCTCGATGACGCGGTAGCCCTCCGCAAGGCTGGTTTCCTTGAGGCAGACCAGAAACTCCTCCCCGCCCATGCGGAAGGCTTCGTCGAAGCTGCGGATGCCCCGGCTGATCGCGGCGGCGGTCGCGGCCAGCACGCGGTCGCCCACGTCGTGGCCGTAGGTGTCGTTGACGCCCTTGAACTTGTCGATGTCGCACAGCGCGATGCAGAAGCCCTGCCCGGCGCGGCGGAAGCGGTTATGCTCGCGCTCCAGCGCCTCCTGCATGCCGCGCCGCGTGCGCAGGCCGGTCAGCGGGTCGAGGCCGGACGCGGCGGCGCCGAAGGCCCGCTCGACGCGACGGAGTTGGAGGACGAACTCCTCGAAGCGGCCGATGACCGACTCGTACTCCGATTCGGTCGGGGCGTCGCCGGCGGCGGCCTTCAGCAGCACCAGCTTGGCGTTGCGGTGCATCTGTTCGTGCAGGGTGACCAGCTTCTCCACCGCCGGCTGGTGGGCGAGGTCGTCCTTGTTGGCGGCCACGCACCACGCCGCGAAGGAGGCCGGAGCGGACACGCGCTCGCCCCCCTGCCCGCCGCGGAAGAAGGCCGCGCGGTGCCACTGGCCGATCCAGCGCAGGTGCTCGTCGAGCACGATGCCCAGGGCCTCGGTGGGGGAGAGCCTATCGGTCGGTTCGGTCATGGGCCCGTGGGAATTCGCCTGCGAGGTGACAACAGCGGGTTGCGGCCGGCGTTGCCGGCGGTCGAAACACGCATCCTAGCCGCACTCGCCGCATGGGACCATGCGACGAAGATGAGCCGGACAATTTGAAGCAAACATGAGGATGCAACCCCCGCCCGTAAACCCGGACGGGGAGTTTAGATCATTAGGGGAAGGCCAGAGCCCGGCAGGGGACGATCAGAGCCCGGCGGCGGCGGCGAGGAAGGCGCGGACCAGCGCCGGGTCCTTGTGGCCGGGGCGGTCCTCCACGCCGGAGGAGACGTCCAGCGCCGGGGCGCCGGTGACGCGCACGGCCTCCGCCACGTTGCCGGCGTTCAGGCCGCCGGACAGCATCCACGGGCGCGGCCAGCGGCGGCCGGCCAGCAGGGACCAGTCGAAGGCGATGCCGTTGCCGCCCGGCAGGGCCGACACCTTGGCCGGCGGCTTGGCGTCGAACAGCAGTCGGTCGGCGACCTCCGCGATGTCCATGGCGGTTTCAAGGTCCTCGGGACCGCCGATCTTGACGGCCTTCATCACGGGGATGTTGAAGGCGGCCTTCACCTCGGCGATGCGGCGCGGGGTTTCCTTGCCGTGCAGCTGGAGCAGGTCGAAGGGAACCTGGCTGACGACATGCTCCAGGAAGTCGTCGTCGGGATCGACGAACAGGCCGACCGTGCGGACACCGGTCGGGACGAGGCGGGCCAGCTCCGCCGCCATGGCCGGGGAGACGGAACGCGGGCTTGCCGGGTAGAAGACGAAGCCGATGTAGCGCGCCCCGCCCGCGACGGCGGCGTGCAGGGATTCGGGCTCGCTGAGGCCGCAGATCTTCACCTGGACGGTCATGCCCCGGTCCCCTTCTTGACGGTCCCCTCTTCGATTTCGGAGACGATGCGGCGGGCGGCGGACGCGGGGTCGGCGTCGCCGGTGATCGGGCGCCCGATGACCAGATGGTCGGCGCCGGCGGCCAGCGCCTCGGCCGGGGTCATCACGCGCTTCTGGTCGTTGGCGGCGGCCCAGGCGGGGCGGATGCCCGGCACCATCAGGATGAAGTCGGGGCCGCAGGCCTCGCGGATCAGCGCCACCTCGGCGGGCGAGCAGACCACGCCGTCCACGCCGGAGTCCTTGGCGAGCAGCGCGAGGCGCTTGACCTGATCGGCCACGGGGGTGCGCTGGCCGACCGCGTCCAGGTCGGCGGCGTCCAGGCTGGTCAGCACGGTGACGGCGAGGATCTTCGGGCGGTCCGGGCCGGCGGTCGCGGCGGCCTCGGCGGCGGCGCGCATCATCGCGGGACCGCCGGAAGTATGGATGGTCATGAAGGCCGGCTTCAGCGGCAGCGCCGCGCGCACGCCGCCGGCCACGGTGTTCGGGATGTCGTGCAGCTTCAGGTCGAGGAACAGCGGCGGGCCGTCCTCACCGATCACGGAGCGGATGCCCGAGGGGCCGTGGGCGATGAAGAACTCCAGCCCCAGCTTGATGCCGCCGACGACTCCGCTGATCCGCCGGCTGAGGTCGCGGGCGGTGTCGAGGTCGGTCGTATCGACGGCGCAGAAAATGCGCGAGGCCGGCGTGGTCATCGGAAGCGTCTCTCCAAACCCAAAACGGATGGCGGTGGATGGTCGGGGAGGCGCAGCCTAGCAAGGGACGGCGCGGATAACCAGAGTTGGCGGGCGTGATTCCCTCTCCCGCCGGGGGCGGGAGAGGGAGCTTCAGGCGTCAAACCCCGCGATCCGGGTCGCGGTCGCGGTCGAGAGGACGGTCGCTCGCCGGGCGGTCGCGGTCCAGGGGGCGGTCGCCGCCGGTGCGGTTGTCGTCGATCTCCACCTCGGTGCGGCGGACCGTGTCGGAGATGGTCTGGGCGCGTTCCTCGGCTTCCTTACGGATCACGACTTCCTCGCGGACATGGGCGGTCTTCTGAACCACCGGTTCCTCGTCGGTCTCGCTCACCTCGATGATGCGCTCGCGGAAGGCGTCGGGCGGAAGGTCGCTGACGTCGCGGTCGACCGCGTGCCGCTCGACGATCACCGATTCGTCGCGCAGGCGAACCTGCTCCTCGACCGGGGTTTCGATGACGTAGCTGCGCACGCGCACGCTGCCGCGCTCGACGGCGCGCTTGCCGACGTGGAGTTCCTCCTCGACGATCGGGATGTGTTCCTCGCGGCCCGTGCCGGTGCGATCCGCATTGAGATCGGCGCGGGCGCGGGTGGCGTCGGTTTCGACCGTCCGCCCGGTATCGCTCACGTCGGTGCCCCTGACGTTGGTGTCGCTGACGTTGGTGTCGCGGAAGGACGCGGCGGCGGCGCCCAGGCCGGTGCCGGTGCCCCAACGCTTGCGTTCCTCGACCGCCTGGGTCTCGTCATAGTCGTGGGCGGTGGTGTCGTAGCCGGTCCAGCCGGATTCGCGGTACGAACGGCCGCGATGCTCGATGTCCACCGGGCCGTGACGTTCGACGATGCTCAGGGCTTCGTCGCAACGGTCGTCGTTCACGCGGCCGACCAGCAGGACGCCGCCGCGCCGTACGCCCTCGGCGAAGACTTCCGCGTCGTCGCGGGTGACGCCCATGCGGGTCAGCGTCGACACGCGGTGCTCCCGCGAACCGAACTCCGCATCGCTGAAGGTGGCGGCGTGGCGCCAGCCAGTGGTCGCGTCCACCTTGTCCGAAGCGCCGAGCTTCGCCGTGTCCGCGCCCATCATCGTGAAGTCATGGCGCAGACCGGCCGTTTCCAGTTCGCCAAGCACGCGCTCCGCGCTGGACAGGTCGTCATACAGCGCGACGATGGTTTTGCCGTTCATGAAGCTACTCCCTGGGAAGCGTTGTTGGGGATTCCGGCACGCCGTCGCGGTGAACGGTGGCTTCTTCGGAGCGCAGCGTTTCGGCGATGCGCTCGGTGTGCCGGGTGACCGTCTTGCGGATGTGCAGTTCTTCCTTGAGAACGAGGCGCTTGGTGACGACCAGTTCCTCTTCCAGGATGGGAACGATCAGCACGTCGCCTTCCTGGCGCGGTTCGGGCGCCGCATCGACCGGACGGCCGACCGGCACGCGGACGACCTCCACGCTTTCGCGGTCGAGGTCCTGTTCGACGGTTTCCCGGCGTTCCCGAACCTCGGTGGTGATTCGCACTTGGGCGCGCTCCACGACGCGCTTTCCGACCGACAGGACCTCCTCGTGCAGGGGAAGCGCCCGTTCGTCGGAACTCCGTTCCGAGGACATGGGTGTTGCCCGGCGATCAGAGGAGGAAATACAGCGCGACGAGGATCACCAGCACGATCAGCGCGATGATCCACCAGTTCATGCCGCCGGTGGCCGCGCCCGTCCGGGTGCCTCCGTCGGTGTCGTAGACGCCCACTTTCTTTGGATCGTCAGCCATCGGGGGGTTACTCCCTGTCGGTAAAGGCTGTTGCCAAAACCAACAGGACCGTCACCGCCCCGTTCCCCGCGCAAGGTCAGTGCCCGGCAGCCCAGAGGGAGAGGCTGTTTCCCCGATCGGGGGCGTCACCGGAACCGCCAATCACGGAATGGGCGGCCGCGTCGGCCAGGGCCTCGCCCAGCGCCGGGGCGAACTTGAAGCCGTGGCCGGAACAGGGGCTCATCAGCCAGCTCCGTTTGGAGAGCGGCTCGATCACGAAACGCTCGTCCGCCGTCACCGTGTAGAAGCAGGTCGCGGCGTTGGCGAGCGTGTAGCGGTGCCCGTCGGTCAGCACGCGGCGGGCGCGGTCCAGCACGTCGCGCGCCTCGTCCGGGTCGGGGTCGCGGTCGGCGTCGGGATCGCCGGTCCGCGAAAAGCGGTGGTCGCCCGCCTTCATGGTCGTGCCGGCCACGGGCGGGACGACGTAGACGCCGCTCTCCCCATCGGCGTCGATCAGCATCGGCGCGCGGGTCCAGGCGGCGCGCAGTCCCTCGGGCGGGGTCAGGTAGGCGATGACCTGCCGTGACGGCGTCAGGCGGGCCGCCGTTTCGGGAAGCAGCTTGGTCACCCAGGCCCCGGCGGCGACGATCAGCAGGTCGGCGCCGATGGTGCGGCGGTCGGCCAGCGTCACCGTCGCCCGCTCCGGGTCGAGGCCGGTGACCGGCGTGCGGGCGTGGACGGTGACGCCCAGCCTGTTCAGATGATGGCTCAGCAGCTCGACGATGCGGCCGGCGAGCAGGACGCCGCCCGAGTCGAGGTGGATGCCTTCGGCGACGGCAGAGGCATCGACCAGCGGGAATTCCGCCGCGATCTCCGCCGGGGTGAGGCGCCGGACCGGATGGCCGAGCGATTCCAGAACCGCCGCGCTGTCGGCCAGCCAGCGCCGTCCATCCTCCGCCCCGGCGGTGCAGAGCGTGCCGGTGGGGATCAGCAACGTCTCGCCGAGGTCGGCCCACAGCCGTTCCCAGGATTGAGCCGCGACCGCCGCCATGCGGGCGTAGCCGGTGCGGTCGCCGTAGGCGTGGCGGAACAGCCGGTGCTGGTCCACGGAGCTGCCGAAGGGGTTCGGGACGTTACCCTGGTCGAAGACCGAGACCGCGTGCCCCCGCCGGGCCAGCGCCCAGGCGGTGCACAGACCCATGATGCCGGCGCCGACGATGGTGATGCGAAGGGACATGTGCCGCTTATCGTATTGTGTCGTTGTGCAGGACCATTTCCACGGCCAGCTGGGCGGCGCAGAGGTCTTCCAGCGGGGTGCCGACCGATTTGAACAGGGTGATCTGGTCGTAGAAGCGCCGCCCGGCGCGCTCGCCGCGCGTCAGGTCGTACAGGTCGCCGGCGATGTCGTCTTCCGTCAGGAGCCCGGCCCGCATCGGCTGGACGATGTCGCCGGCCTGCCGGCAGGCGCCGTCGCGGGTGTCCACGAAGACGCGGGCCTTGCGGATGCACTCGTCGTCGGCCTCGCGCGCCTCCGGCGTCATGCCGCCCACGAGGTCGAGATGCTGGCCGGGTTGCAGCCAGTCGCCCTTGATGAGCGGCTCATTCGTCGCCGTGGCGCAGACGATGACGTGCGCGCCGCCGACGGCGCCCTCCAGGTCGTCGGTCGCCTCGATGCGGAACTTCGGGCGGTGGAAGCGGGAAACGACCTTCTTGGCCTTGTCGATGTGGCGGCCCCAGACCAGCACCTGCTTGATGTGCAGCACGGTGGTGTAGGCCTCGATCAGTTCGGGAGCCAGCGCGCCGGTGCCGACGATCAGCAGCCGTTCCGAGTCGGGTTGCGCGAGGTAGGAGGCGGCCAGCGCCGAGGCCGCCGCCGTGCGCCGCCGGGTCAGCGCGGCGTTGTCGAGCACCGCCTGCGGCATGCCGGTCTTGCCGTCCAACAGCAGATAGACGCCCTGCACCGCCGGCAGATCGGCGGCGCCGTTGTCGGGGAAATCGGTGACGACCTTGACGCCGATGCACTGGTTGATCTGCCAGGCGGGTTCCAGCAGCAGCGCGCCGTCATGCTGGCCGTAGGTCTGAACGGCGTAACGATGCGCGGCCGGCGCCTCGACCCCGGCGCGGAAGGTCTGCCGCAGCCGTTCGATCAGCATGCGGTGATGGAGGACGGATCGCAGCTCGGCACCGGAAACGGTCCGCATGGATGCCTCCCGCTCGCATGGCGCTCCCCCGCTCGCGCGGGGAAGCGTACGGGGTCAGACTCAGTGCACCGCCCTTAGTGCACCGTCGTCGGGGCGGCGGCCGCCGGGGCGGTCACGGCCGGGAGGGCCGGGCCGGAGACCGGGCGGTTCTGCTCGGCCAGGCGCTTTTCGGCGGCGGCGGCGCGGGCCTGCGTCTCCTTCAGCTCGCGCTCCAGATAGAACACGCGGTCGGCGCTGCGGCGGGCGCGGCGGCGGTGGCGGCGCTGGGCGTTCCAGGTGACGAAGCCGCCGGCCATGAAGCCGACCAGCAGGGCCACCAGCGTGGCGAGATAGACCGGCGCATCCAGCGTGAAGGGCAGCGGCCACAGCGACAGCGTCACCAGATCGCGGTTGGAAATCGCGAACAGAACCGCGACCAGCGCGATGGGAAGGGTGATGATCCAGGTCAGAAAGCGCACTGGCGGGTTCCTCGTGCAGAATTGGGAAACGTCACTCGTCGGTGTTCAGCCGCTCGCGCAGCTGCTTGCCGGTCTTGAAGAAGGGGATGGCCTTCTCGCCCACGTCAACGGTTTCGCCCGTGCGCGGGTTGCGCCCGGTGCGGGCGTCGCGCCGCTTGACGGAAAAGGCGCCGAAACCGCGCAATTCGACCCGGTCGCCGCGCGCCAGCGCCTCGGTGATCTCGTCGAAGATGGTGCCGACAATCTTCTCGATGTCGCGCTGGTACAAGTGCGGATTGCGCTCCGCGAGCCGTTGGATCAGCTCGGACTTGGTCATGGCGGCTTGGTTTCCCCCAGTTCGGCGGCACGTTTCATCGCGCCATTAGCGGAGAAGCCTGCCATCGGGTGCGGGGACCGTCAAGCTAAGCCGTTATGGCGCAACCACTTTTGAAGGCTCCGTTTTGGGCGCGTGGCGCGGCTTTCCGCGAAGTGCCGTCCGCAGGCCCGCCGAACGGACGGGAGGGCGCATATTGCGAATATGGGTAAACAGTTCGCCTAACGGAATGCTTTACGCATTCACGTTTTCCACCCACCATGAAGAGAGCCCGGCGCGGCTCTTTTCATCGTTTGGGGGTTCGGCATGGATCACGCGCATCACGACGCAACGCTCAACGGAGCACCGGTGGACGCCCTTGCGGGGCTTCCCTACGCCGACCGCGTGCGGACGGTCAGCACCGCGCAGGTGTTCGGCTGGTTGAGGGCGGGGTGGGCCGACCTGTGGACGTCCGGCTGGATCAGCCTCGCCTACGGCGCGATGTTCGTGGCCATCGGCTTCGCGCTGACCGGCGGGCTGGTGCTGGCCGGCATGGCCTATCTGATCGCGCCGATGATCGGCGGCTTCCTGCTGATTGCACCGCTGCTGGCGCTGGGGCTGTACCGGATTTCCAAGGACGTGGAGGACGGCCGGCGGCCCAGCCTGTGGCGGGCGCTGAGCGCGTGGCGGGCCAACCCCTACCACATCCTGACCGCCGGCCTGATCCTGATGCTGTATGTGATGATCTGGGCGCGGGCCAACGTGGTCGCCTTCGCCCTGTTCTTCCCGCACGAGGCCATCGCGCTGGACCATTTCGTGGCGCAGATGTTCAGCCTGGACGGGCTGGTGTTCACCGCGTTCGTCACGGCGCTGGGCTTCGCCTTCGCGGCATTCGCCTTCATCACCAACGTGACCGCGCTGCCGATGATGATGGACCGGCCGGTGGACGTGTTCGCGGCGGCCTTCGCCTCGGCCATGGCGGTGCTGCGCAACCCGCGCGCCCTGGGCCTGTGGGCCGGGCTGATCGTGCTGGTGACGGGGATCGGTTTGGTGACCGCCTTCCTCGGGCTGATCGTCGCCCTGCCCCTGATCGGCCACGCGAGCTGGCACGCCTACCGCGATCTGATCAAGGAGGATGGCGAGGCGTAGAGCGGCTTGCCCCGAACGAGAAAAGCCGCCGTGGTTGCCCACGGCGGCTTTTCCTTACCCTAAGGCCGAGAGGCTTTTCAGCCTTACTCTTCGGTCGACTGCTTGCGCTTCAGAGCCGCACCCAGGATGTCGCCCAGCGAGGCGCCCGAGTCGGACGAACCGTACTCGGCCATCGCCTGCTTCTCCTCTTCCATCTCGCGGGCCTTGATGGACAGCGAGATGCGGCGGGAGCCGCGGTCGATCTGGGTAACCTTGGCGTCCACCTTCTCGCCGACGGCGAAACGGTCCGGGCGCTGCTCCGCACGGTCGCGGGACAGGTCCGACTTGCGGATGAAGCCGGTGTAGCCCTCGCCCACCGCAACCTCGATGCCACCATCGGTGACCTGGGTGACGGTGCAGGTGACGACGTCGTTCTTCTTCAGGCCGGCGGTGGCAGCCTCGAACGGATCGTTCGCGAGCTGCTTGATGCCGAGGCTGATGCGCTCCTTCTCGACGTCCACGT
>JAEZID010000369.1 GCA_023416195.1 Pseudomonadota bacterium
CCATGATTCCACGCCGATGACCTTGCGCCGCAAGATCCGCTGGCTGACCTGGATCGGCCTGATCGGCTGCCTGATGGCGGCGATCCCGGCGCTGTACCTGCTGCGGCATGGGCTGGTCACCGAGCGCGAGCGGCTGACCATGGCGCTGGTCCAGTCGGCCCACGCCATGCTGGGCGAGATGAACGCCGCCATCGACGCCGGGGCGCTGACCCGTGACGACGCGCAGTCGCAGGCGCGGCTGGCCTTGCGGGCCCTGGGGCGCGATCCATTCCATGTCAGCGTCTTCATCGACGGTCAGGTGCCGGCGGGATGGCCGGAGCCGTCGCACACCATCCGCAGCACGGCGATGTTCGAGCCCTGGGGCTGGGCCGTCGCCGCCGCCAGCGACACCGACGACCTGGACCGGGAATTCGCCATGGAGGCGCTGGCCTTCTCGCTGTTCCTCGCGGTTCTGCTGGTGCTGAGCTGGCCCCTGTCGATCTTCCTGTCGGAGCATGTGCTGGGTCCCATCGAAACGCTGTCCGCGCGCATGGAGCAGCTGACCCACGGCAACACCGACATCGACATCCCCGGCCGGGAGCGCAGCGACGAGTTCGGCGCCATGGCCCGCGCCATGGAGTATTTCCGCCGCGCGGCGAGCGCGCTGATCGAGCGGGACGAGCGGCTGTTCGGCATCATGAACAACGTTGGCGACGCCATCGTGCTGGTCGGCGAGAATGGGCTGGTCGAGGAGCACAACCCGGCCGCCGTGGCGCTGTTCGGGGTGGCGGGCTCCGACCTGCCGGGGCGGCGCTTCAGCGAGCTGTTCGCCGAATCCAACCGCGAGCGGGTCGAACAGATGCTGGGCGACCAGCGCGACGACGCCTTCCGGACCGAACGGGCCGAGGCGCTGGGCATCGACCGCGCCGATGGGCGGGTGGAGGCGTCGCTGAGCGTGTCGTGCCTGGACGTGCACGGGCACCGCAGCTACGTCTGCGCGCTGGCCGACATGACGCAGCGGCTGCGGCACGAGCGGGAGCTTCTGCGGCTCGCCACCCGCGACCGGCTGACCGGACTTCCCAACCGGGCGCTGGTCGAGTCGCTGCTCCAGTCGGCGATCGAACGGGCGCGCCGCCACGCCCGGCATTTCGCCGTGCTGTGCATGGATCTGTCGCGCTTCAAGCTGATCACCGACACGCTGGGCCACCGCGCGGGCGACCTGCTGTTGCAGGAGGTGGCGGCGCGCGTCACCGCGACGGTGCGGGCCGCCGACACCGTGGGCCGGATCGGCACCGACGACTTCGCGGTCATTCTGGAGGAGGTCAACGACGCCGAGGAGGCGGCGATGATCGCCCAGCGCATCCTGGCCGCCTTCGAGGAACCGATCCTGTTGATGGGGACCGAGCATTACGTCAGCCCCAGCATCGGCATCGCCGTCTTCCCCGAACACGCCGACGACGCGCACGAACTGATCCGCGCCGCCGACACGGCGCTGTACGCGGCCAAGCGGATGGGCGGCAAGCGCTACGCCTTCTTCCGCCGGGAGCTGGCCGACCAGGCGCACCGCCATCTGGCGCTCGACCGCGACCTGCGCTCCGCCCTGGTCGGGCGGCAGTTCCGGCTGCACTACCAGCCGAAGGTGTCGCTGGTCGATTTCGCGCTGGAAGGGTTCGAGGCGCTGCTGCGCTGGGATAAGCCGGGGCACGGCATGATCCCTCCCGGCGAGTTCATCCCGGTGGCCGAGGACACGGGCTTCATCGTGCCGCTGGGCGACTGGGTGCTGGACGAGGCCTGCCGGCAGATGCGGGAATGGCTGGACGCCGGCATGGAGCCGGTGCCGGTCGCCGTGAACATCTCGCCCCGCCATCTGCGCCACCGCTCGGCCGAGGATTTCCGCCGCATCATCGACCGGCACGGGCTGTCGCCCGAACTGGTCGAGCTGGAAATCACCGAGGGCGCGGTGATGCAGGACATGGATCACGCGCTGGCCGTGCTGGCCGCGCTGAAGGCCATGGGCATCCGCGTGGCGGTGGACGATTTCGGCACCGGCCATTCGTCGCTGAGCTATCTGAAGAAGCTGCCGATCACGACGCTGAAGATCGACCGCTCTTTCGTCAACGGCGTGCCGTCCGAGCGCGAGGACAACGGCATCGTGTCCACCATCATCGCCATGGCCGACATGCTGGGCCTGGACGTGGTGGCGGAGGGTGTGGAGAAGCCGGAGCAGGCCAATTTCCTGCGCCATCACAACTGCACGCTGGTGCAGGGCTGGCTGACCGGCCGCCCGGTTCCGGCGGAACAGGCGACCGATCTTCTGGCCAAGCGCATCAAGCAATTGGCGTGATATGCGGCAATCCCCTTCCCGGAGGGGAAGGGGATTGCCGGTTTCCCGAGGCGCTTACTGCACGGCGCCCTTGACGTCCTCGTACTTGCCCTGCTGCCACTTCTCCAGCTTGTTCAGCTGGCTCTTGTTCATGTCCAGGGTCAGCCGGTCGCCCTTCATGTGGAACCTGTCGAGCGGCAGGACGACGTCCTTGTTGCTGACGTCGGCGACGTGATCGACGTCGAGCACGGCGTAGGTCCGGTTGCCCTTGCGGACGACGCCCTCGATCTCCGCCATGTCCTTGCCGTCGCGGCCGTAGACGTTCTTGCCCTTCAGATCGCTGGCGTTCATGCGCGCCAGGGCCGGGTCGATGTGCTCGTTGGTGGAGGCGACCTGGGGCGAGGCCTTGGGCGCCGTCTTCGACACGGTGTCGGCGGCGAAGGTCGGAGCGCTGATCAGAAGCGCGGCAACGCCGCAGGCGGTCATCAGCATCTTCATGGTACGAACTCCCGAAAAGAGCCGTGGATGTATCGCCATCAACAGCTTGCATAGCGGACTATTCCGCGTTCCAGGCCGCATAGCCCCTTTTCGAATGGGGTGATTGGGCCAAAGAGGAAAATAATCTTGACAATGGCGGTGTAAAGTCCTAAATACCGCCTTGTCAACGCCCGACGTGTGTCTCCCCTCCGGCGGGCGCTGGCACCTCCCGAACTCCCCTCACGCCTGTCCTGAAAAGGGCTGGTCGGACAACCGAAACGCTTGCCGGCGTACAGCCGGCGGGTGTCCAGGCCCGGCCGGCCCTTTTCTTTTTCGCGCTTCGCCCGCGGCCGGGCGCGCCGGTCGGCGCGTCTGACAACCGGGTGGCGGAATGCTCCCCGCCGGACGGGATCCCGCAAGAACGCGAAAGGAATTCTCTCACATGGCCACGACGGTCGCGCAGGCTTTCGTCAAGCAGTTCGAACGCGAAGTGCACGAAGCCTACCAGCGCATGGGCTCCAAGCTGCGCAACACGGTGCGCACCAAGAACAACGTCCAGGGCGCCTCCACCATCTTCCAGAAGGTCGGCAAGGGCACGGCCTCCACCAAGGCGCGCCACGGCGCGGTTCCGGTCATGAACCTGGACCACACGCCGGTCGAATGCGCGCTGTACGACTTCTACGCCGGTGACTGGGTGGACCGGCTCGACGAGCTGAAGACCAACATCGACGAGCGCCAGATCATCGCCAACGCCGGCGCCTACGCGCTGGGCCGCAAGACGGACGAGCTGCTGATCGCGGAGCTGAACAAGTCCACCAACTTCGCCGGCACCGACACCGACGGCCTGACCAAGGCCAAGGTGCTGGAGGCGTTCGAGCTGCTGGGCGAGGCCGACGTGCCGGACGACGGCCAGCGCTACGCCGTGGTCGGCTGGAAGCAGTGGAGCCAGCTTCTGGGCATCGAGGAGTTCGCCAGCACCGATTACGTCGGCGCGGACGAGCTGCCCTGGCGCGGCACCCAGGCCAAGCGCTGGCTGGGCACGCTGTGGATCCCGCATTCGGGGCTGAAGGCCACGGGCGGTGTGCGGCTGTGCCACTGGTACCACAAGACGGCGGTCGGCCACGCGGCCGGCGCCGACGTGAAGACCGACATCAGCTGGCACGGCGACCGCGCCGCGCACTTCGTCAACAACATGATGAGCCAGGGCGCCTGCCTCATCGACGCCACGGGTGTCGTCACGCTGCGCTGCCTTGAGACCTGATGCGAACCAATGTTCGCATCAGGTCCATATGGCCTCACTTGCCGGCCGGGCTTCGGGCACACGTGTGCCCGGGGCCGCGGTCGCGGCCCTGAGGTTCCAAGGCGCTGCATCGCGGCGTGATTGACGGTGGGGCGCCCCCTGGCGCGTGGGCCGTTCCATCCCTCCGGCCCTGGCGCGCGGGGGCGCCCCCGATCACCGACACGACACCCATTTCCACGGAGTTCCGTCCCATGGCTTACGCCTCGAAGGACCTGAGCGTGCTCGCCTACGCGAATGGCTTCACGCTCTGGCACTACACCACCATCGACCTTGCCGGCGAGGTGGACACCACCGGCTATTTC
>JAEZID010000375.1 GCA_023416195.1 Pseudomonadota bacterium
CTCATGCGGGCCTTCTGCTCGGGCGCCAGCAGGGCGCCGCTGCGCACGAAGCCCAGGTGATGCCGCTCCAGAAGCCGAAGCTGGTCGGGGGCGAGGCCCAGCGTGTCGCGCCGCGCATAGAGGTCGGCCACCCGCGCGAACAGCGCCGGATTCAGCGCGATGCGCATGGAATGCTGGGCGAATTTCGGCGCGTAGTCGCGCGCGATGGCTTCGAGATCGTCGTTGCTGTGGCTGGAATTCAGATTGAAGAAAACGTTGCCGACGCGGTCGAGAGCGCGGCCGGCGCGCTCCATCGCCTCGATGGTGTTGGCGAAGGTCGGCGCCTCGGGGTTGCCGGTGATCGCCTCGATCTCCGCGACGTTCTCGGCCATGGCCGTGTCGAAGGCCGGCGGGAAATGCTCCGGTCGGATGCGGTCGAACGGGGGAAGGCCAAAGGGCGTGGTCCAGGCTTCGAAGAACGGATTGTCGGAAGAATGGTCGGTCATCGGATCCTCGTGGTGATCGCATCCCCATGTGGGGCTGCCGTCCGCCGAAGGCAAAGCCTAGCCGGAAAAGACCGAAGCCGGAAAAGGATTGACGGGCCTGGGGCCTGATTAGACGGCTAATACCCGCCAACGCCGTCCGGCGCGCCGGCCTGGGCAACCGGAAGCGCGGTTCACACCACCTGCACGGCCTGCATCATGCCCACGTCCTTGTGCGGCAGGGTGTGGCAGTGGAAGACGAACAGGCCGGTGTAGTCCAGGAAGCGGGTGCGGAAGCGCACGCGCTTGTTGGGGGGCAGCTCCACCGTGTCCAGCCACAGCCCCGGATCGACGTTGCCGCCGGACAATCTGGAACGGGTTGACATGGATGTGGAAGGGGTGCGGGTCGTTGGTCTGGTTGTAGATCTCCCACTCCTCCACCGCGTTCAGCGGGATCGACCAGGGCGTCTCGCAGGAGAAGGGGGCGCCGTTGATCGTGTAGGTCACATGCCGCGGCGCGCCGGTCATGCCGAATTCCAGCCGCCGGCCCATGGTCACCTCGGCGTCGCTGATCGGCGCCAGATGGCGGTAGGACGGCAGCGCGCCGGAGAACAGCGGCTGGTCTCTGGCGGGCGCGTCCTCCATGACGACGGTAGCGATCGGGCCGATGGCGCCGCCGCCGTCCACCGTGTAGCGGCCGGGACGGCGCGGCGCCTTGACCAGAAGGTCGGCGCGGTTGCCGGGCACCAGCGGCAGCGGCCCCGCCAGGGGGCGCCATGGGCAGCGGGTTGCCCCGGGGCGGCGGTGTTCCCCGCGTCCGGCAGCACCTCGACCGAGCTGGACAGATGCACCTGGCGCGCGGTGTTCTAGGGAGTCGCCGCGCTTTCAGTCATGTTTCCCGCCCTCTCTTGCAAAAAGGCCGCTTTCATCAGGTCCGTTCAAGATACGTGTAAAACGTGGTCACAAGGGCACGTCGAAGGGAAGGGGCATCGGATTGAGCGGCTCCGGCAGGCCATTCATGTCGAGGACGCACTGGCCGAAGCGGCGGACGTGCTCACGCGTGTAGGGGCTGAGGCGGGCAACGAGGTCCGGGGTGACGGCGATGCCGTCCGCGGCCATGGAGGACAGAACCGCGGCCAGGTCGGTGACGTTGGACAGCATGATCGTATTGGCGACGAGGCTGGCGTACTTGAGCTGCTTGTCCCGCTCGACCGGATCGCCGCTCTTGATCACCGGTCCGCCGAAGGAGACCCAATCGAGAAAGTCGTTGTAGGATTCGATCTTGGTCGTCTTGGCGTGGATGCTCTGGCGGGTGTCCACGTTGGAGATGAAGCGTAAAAGAAAGAGCATGCGCTCGACCCGGCCCGGTTCGCGGAACGCCCGGGACAGGCGGTTCTTCCGGCTGTAGGTGCCGAGTTTGCGCAGCAACATCAGGCGGCGACGGTCTCGCACTGCTCGGTAAGGCGGTCGATGCCGCCTTGCTCGGTCAGCAGGGTCCGGACGTCGCGTCCAAAGGCGGCGTCGGCGTTCTCGGCTTTTGCCGTGGCGAGCACGCGTCCGAAAAGGCCGCTTGTCGGACATAGGCCGGACCGGAACGGCGCGCCCCTTCAGTTTCCCCTCGAATGGCCCGGGTAGTGGCGCTCGATGGCAAGGAGCGGAACGCCAGCGTGGCGTCATTGCCAAGGGTGAAAGGGGCGGTGCAGATGCCGTCTAGGAGAATGGCACATTTCGCCTGATTAGCCCGCAGATTTTGGCGTGATTAACTCAGCAAAACGCGATTGGCGGTTACCCGAAATGCCCAAAGATTTGATTTTCGCCTGGTTAGCCCGGCAATGACACCGATTAAGCTTCAGACACGCCTTGCCAGGCGTCCACCTGGGGCATTTTTTCAAATACGCAAACGCCACGTAACGCCCGTTTGGCAAAATATCTGTGCGTCGTGGGCCAGCGGGCGCTCCGCTGATCGACCGGAGCCGTCAGCCAGCACGAGACAAGATGCCAAGCGGCGCCGGCCTCTCCCACCGGCGGGACATCAGGCAATGAACGGCTCCCAGGCGGGCCGCGTCTTGATCTGCCTTCCTGAAAGAACCTCGGCTTTTCAACAAGATGGGGTGATTCCCCGCGCCCCGACGGGGAGCTTTTCGCCTGAACCGCCCACATTTCGCACGATCCGGTCTGCAAAACGGGAGCTGGCACTGCCTCGAAACCCTTGGAATTCGGCTTTTCGCACGAACCACCCGACGACGACAATGTCCCCAACACACCGGATCCCAACAACGTTCTGCCATCACACAACTACCCATCCGCCCCGGAAGCGAAAGCCCGTTTCGGTATCACGGAAGTGCCATTGTACGCCACCGTCTGCGCCATGGCGGCATCAATGGCCTCAAGATGCTCGTCAAGAAGGCTTGCAAATCGATCACGCGCCGGCCAGACGGTCAAGCTATGATCGGCGCCGGCAATGCGTTCCATCCGCAGATTGCGCATGCCGCGCAGAGGCCCGCCGTCGCGGCCGAAATGCGTTTCGAATTCGCCCAGCGTGACATCGTCGGCGCCATGGACCAGCAGCGTGTGCACGCCCCGCTCCGACAGCCGGTGGAACCAGTGCGCCACGTCGTCGGAGGCGTAGCCGCGCCCGGTCATCCAGGCCCGCACGCGGCCCGCCTTGATGCGCACACGCTGGACGATCCGCTTCGTGAGGCCATGGGCCACGCGCGCGGCCTTGCGGTCCTTGCGCAGAATGGCCCGCCATGTCGCCCGGTCGGCGAGGCGGGGGAGATAGGCCGCCATCGGCTTGACCGCCGTGCCGATAACCGCCTCTGACGTGACCCCGTCGCCGAGAACGTAGCGTCCGGGATTGATCAGCGCCTGACCGACGATCCGCGCATCCGCGAGCGCGCCGTGCAGCGCGGCCGCGGCCCCGGCGCACAGGCCCACCACGACGCAGCGCCGCTGCCCCAGCACCTCCAGCCAGTCGAGCGCCGCACGCACGTCGGACACGGCTTCCCGGCAATAGATGAGATTGTCGGCACGGCCGGGACGCGACGCGCTGTCGCCCAGCCCGGCCAGATCGATGCGAAGCGAGGCGTAGCCCCTCGCCGCCAGCCGCCGCGCCAGCCGCACCGACATGCGGCCGGACCCCACATGGCAGGTCGCCCCGCTGTTCAGCAGCAGCACCGCCGGGCGGTCGCGCCGGGCGGCCGGATCCGCCGGTTCACACAGGACGCCGAACAGCTCTTCGGCGGCGCCGAACCGCGCCGGACGCTCGATGGCTCCCGGAAGGGCGAGCGACGCGCCGGGGCCGGGGGCCTGCGGGACATCCCCGGCCGGTGCGCCCTCCTTTAGCCACGCCGCCGCGCACTCCAGGGTCTCGCAGGGGCCGGTGGCGCGCTGCACGTTGCTCATCAGCTGGGCGAAGTCGGGGAACGGCTCCTCCCGCAGGTCCGCGCCCAGCTTGCGGAGATGGTCGCGCAATCGGCCGGTGCCGCGCGCGTCGGGCCGGTCGAACAGCAGGACGCGCGGGGCCGGCGGCTCCGTCAGGGCCAGCGGGTCGAGCCGTTGCAGCGCCGCCATCGTCTCGGCCGTCAGGCGGAAGCCGACGTTGTCGATGCCCTCCGTCGTGACGGCGGGCGGCGCGCCCTCGGGCAGGACCGACAGCAGCGACATGGCACGGAGTTCCTGGACGAAGCTGCGCCCCGACAGGCAGGGGGCGAGAAGGACCAGCGCGTCCACGCTCTTCGCCTCCTGCGCCGCCACGGTGGCGAGCAGCGCGCCGAGGCGCAGCCCGACCAGCGCCACCTCCTCCGCGCCCGTGCCGGCGCGGAGGAAGCGCACGGCAGCGTGGATGCCGTCGATCCAGGCGCGCAGACGGTCGGGGTCCTCCTCGTCGCCGGCGGAATCGCCGGTTCCGGGATAGTCGAAGCGCAAGGTCGGCAAGCCGGCCCCGGCCAGCCGTTCGGCGAAGGCGCGCCACGCGCGGTGGGTGGTCAGCGCCTCGTTCCCGTAGGGGGCGCACAGAACCACGCCGCGCCGCCCGGCGGCGGGGTGCAGCCATCCGAAACAGCCCTCGAAGACGACGGGCGTCATGCCACCCCCCGGAAACGCACCGGCGCACAGGCGTTGATCGCGTGGATCTCGCCATTGGGAATCGCATCCGCACGACCGCGCGGGATCAGGCGCACGGTGCGCGCGACGCCCGGCGGCAGATGGAACCACTCGTCCTCGGCGCGGAAGGCGTCATCCTCGATGTGGACGGAGCGGGCAAGCCGGCGGCTGCGCAGGGTCAGGGTCCAGCCCTCCCCTGCCCGGTTGGTCTGGACGGTCAGGCCGAGATCGGCGCGCTCGATCCGGTGGAAATGGGGGAAATGGAACGCGTCCGCCAGAAGCGCGCCGGTCGCGGCGTCGATCAGGGTGGCCACGGTCGCGTTGTGAGCCGGCGGGCCGAAGCGGTGGCTGTAGGTCATGTCGAAGAAGCGGTCGAACAGCGCCGCGGCCGGATGTTCGCGGACGCTGCGCGGCGGCAGGGTCACGGCCCGTTCCGCCGTCATGACCGGCGTTTCGCCCGCATGCAGGCAGGTGAGGGTCACGGTGGCCTCGACCGTGCGCGGCGTCTCGTTGACGAGGTGGACGGCCAGCCCGTTGACGCCCTCGTCGGTCAGCAGAATCTGCACCGGACGGAAGGCGCGCTTCAGGGCGTGCCACGCCGCCTTCGGCGCGCCGGAGGAATCCACCACGCCCCAGCCGGCGCCCGGCCGCAGATCCTGGAACATCCAGACCAGCCCGCCCCAACAGGTGGAGCCCGCCCGCCGCCATTCGGCGAAGACCGCCTCCATCGCCTCGCCGGTCACCGCTTGCGACAGGCGGCGGTAGCGGTCGGGATCCTCACAGCGCAGGGTCGCCGGATCGACGGCGTACAGGCGATGCAGATAGTGGTCGCGCACGTCCTCGAAGTCCCACGGCGCGCCGGAGTCGCGGGGCACGCGCGCCTTCCAGCGAGGATCGTGCACGACGGGAACGCCGGACAGGGCGCGGGCGTCGGGCATGTTGGCGAAGGCCAAACATTCCGAGGCGAAGCGCACCCCGGCCCGGCGGGCGTCCTCCAGCGGCTTCATGTAGGCGCCGACGCCGTAATAATGGGTCACGCCCGCGTTGGCGATGAAGGGCAGCGCGCCGCCGGTCGGGGAATTGGCGACGTAGGGCAGATCGGGCCGCCAGCGCGCGGCTTCCTCCCGCAAGGCGGTGTCGAAGACGGGCTGGGTCCAGGCGGCGCGGGGAAGACCGAGCATGGCGGCCTGCTGTTCCGCCTCGCTGCCGCCGCACAGCACGGCGAGGCTGGGCGACGCCTGGGTGCGGTCAAGGAACTGCGCGGCCTCCAGCCGGACGGTGTTCAGAAAGCCCTCGTCCGCGGGATAGTCGAAGTTGGCGAACATGAAGTCCTGCCAGACCAGGATCCCCAGCTCGTCGCACAGGTCGAAAAAGGCGTCGGCCTCGT
Source organism: Pseudomonadota bacterium (assembly GCA_023416195.1). Taxonomy (GTDB): domain Bacteria; phylum Pseudomonadota; class Alphaproteobacteria; order Azospirillales; family Azospirillaceae; genus Azospirillum. The sequence continues at coordinate 5,953 of JAEZID010000375.1, forward strand.
AGGCGGTGATGCCGGGGACGCGCAGCATGTTCATGCCGGCCTGCCGCGCCAGCGCCAGCCACGGAGCGTAGGCGTCGCGCGACGACGGCAGGGCGACGATGTCCGGGCTGCTCCAGCAGGCGCCCCGGCAGAAAATCCGCTCTCCGTTGACGCGTAGCGCGAAGCCGTCGCCCTCCTCCTGTTCGATTTTGCGGAAGCCGGTGCGGCCGAGGTCGATGCGCTCGCCGCCGATGCCCGCGCGCACGGGATAAAGGGTCGGGTTGCCGTGGGTGTGCGGCCACCAGGGCTCCACGTCGGGGATGCGGATGTGGCCGCGCAGGGTGGTCGCGCCGGTCCAGGCCAGGGGTGCGGTGGCCTCCCCCACCGCCACGAAGGCGGGTGGGTGGGCGGCGCCGGTCCACTCCACCGCCAGGTCGAGCGTCAGCAGGCCGTCGCTGCCGTCGAGCGTCGCGCGGAGATCGGCGGAGCGGACGCGCAACGGACCGACTTCCTCGACCAGCTCGACCGGGCGCCAGGGGCCGACCGCATGGACCGGCGGGCACCAGCCGGGCATGTGGCCGAGCAGCGTCGTGCGAACGCTCCGCAAGCCCGCCGGCTCGGCCAGCCGCACGCGCCAGCGCCCCCGGCCGCGCTGCGCCTTGAGGATGGGGCCGAGGGCGCGGAAGGCGATGGTCAGCGTGTGCTCGCCGCGCAGGGTGACGGGGACCTCGTGCGCCAGGAACATGCTGTCGGAGGTCAGGATCCGCTCACCGTCCAGCCAGACCTCGGCCAGCGTGGCGAGGCCGTGGAAGCGCAGGGTGCGCGGCCCCTCGCCGGTCAGGCGGGTGCGGTACCGGACGTCGCGGTCGTGCAGCGGCGTGGGATCGTCCAAGGACCAGACGCCGGCGGCCTCAAGCGCCTGGGCGGCGGTGCCGGGGACGGGGGCGGGATGCCACACGTGCCCCCTCCCCTCCCACGCTGGCGCGTGGGCCCCTTCCCTCCCCCGCTGCGCGGGAGAGGGAAGGTTTCCTTCTCCCGCCACGCACATCTCCCACCCCTCGGTCAGGGGCGTCACGGTTCGGCCGGTGACGGAGACGATCCGCGCCATGCGCGTCACCCATAGCGCCGGGTCAGCGCGCCGACGACCGCCTCATAGGCGGCTTCCATCGCGTCCAGCAGAGCCGTGTCGTCGCCGAAGCGGCCCCGGTGTACCGCGCGGGCGAGCTGGAACTGCAACGCCTTGGCCGAGCCCGCCAGCCGGTCGCAGGCTTCCGCCGCCTCCGCCGGGCCGTCGATCCAGCGGACATGCCGGCCCAGCAGCTCGAAATTCGCGCCGAGCTGGCGCAGCGTGTTGAAGGCGTAGAGGTGGAAATAGTCCATGGGCCGGGCGGCCAGCGCGGCGCGATGCTCCGGGAAGGCGGCGCGGTAGGCGGCGACGGGGTTTTCCGCCGGGCGGCGGCGCAGGTGATGGCGCAACAGGCCGATGGAGGCGTCCGTCAGCGCCCTTCCCTCTAGGGCCGGGCCGCCGCGCTTCACGAACTCGACGTAGGGGAACAGGTCCGGCGGCGCGAACAGGCCCTCGTAATCCTCCCCCTCCAGCGTGAAGCGGCCGGCGTTGTGGATGTAATCGAGGCGCTTCGCCCCCTCGTCCAGCCCCAGGATCGCAATGGTCGTCTTGACGTGCTGGCTGCGGTAGGAGGTGCCCCGCGTGTCCGGCAGGTGGAAGCCGTCCACCTCCACCAGCACCAGCCGGCCCCGGCGCAGCTGCACCGCCGCGTGCGCCTCCACCCGGTCGTAGAGGGCGAGTTCCTGAACCTCCAGCCCGTAGAGGGTGCGCAGATCCTCCGGCGGCGGCTTGAAGAAGGTGAACTGGTCGCCCTCGAAATCCTGCGCCACGGTGAAGGCCAGCATCGCCGACGGCTCGAACCCCAGCGCGTGCAGCAGCCCGAGCCACAGGTCGGTGTAGCAGTTGGTTTCCACCCATACACGATCCGTTTGGGCACGGTCGGGCGCGTGCATCGTCGTCATCCCCAAAGCGCGGCGCGCACCGAGGCCGGCCAGCCCTTCACGTCCAAGCCATGATGACGGAACAGCGCCAGCGCCACGCGCTCCATCCCGAAGCCGACGCAGGCGGTGTGCGCGACCTCGCCGTCCGGTGTGCGGATGTCCCACAGCAGGCCGAAATGGTCCTGGTGGTAGTTGAAGCTGAGGCAGGCGGTCGGCTTCCCGGCCGAGGCAATGGGGATCAGCAGCTCGAATTTCAACCCCTGGTCGCGCTGGTTGGCCGACAGCATCCGCCCGGCCCGGCCGAAGAACGGGTCGTTGGCAAGGTCGATGGCCACCGGCAGGCCCAGCGATTCCATCAACGCCCTGCCCCGCTCCAGCCAGCCCTGGCGGAACTCCATCACCTGGTCCGGCGTGCCGACCCGCACGTATTCCCGCATGCGGAACAGCTGCATGCGCGCCGGGTCCAGCGACGGTTCATGGCGGAAGCAGTAGGAATAGACGTCCACCAGCGCGCCGTCCGCGCCCAGCGGGCCGCGCTCCGCGACCGTGGGGTAGATGGGGTAGCAGGCGGCGGGAGTCATGACGATGTTGGTCGCTATCTGTTCGTCGGTCCAGTCCTCCCCCTCCTCCAGCCGGCGCAGCATCGACTGGTGGGCGCGCTCGTCGCCCATGAAGCTGTGCACGGTGCCGGCCAAATGCGGGAAGCTCTTCAGGTACTCGCTGCGCTCGAAATGCGGGCGGGCGACCGCCGGGGGAAAGCGCATGACCTCCGCCCCGTCGTCCCGCCCCCAGGCGGAGATCAGGTCGTTGAACCGCTCCACCACGTCCTCGAAGACGCCGCTGCGGCCGTACAGCCCGTCCACGCCGGTGGGGATGAGAAGATCGGCCGCGATCAGCGCGTCGCGGAAGTCGGTGTGCTCATCGCTAGAGTACGTGTCCATGGCCTTCCACGAAGGGTTCACCCGAAGAGCGAGGCATTGTCCTTGTGCGCCAGCAGCAGGTTCGCCGTGTTGCCCAGGATCCGGTCGTTGCTAATCATCAGCGGCGCCGAATGGGCGTCGCGCAGATGGCGGCACAGGCTGTAGGGGCCGTCGTTGCGGTAGGCCGACAGGCCGGTGACCAGCATGGCCTGCCCGACGATGCGCACCACCATCTCCGCCGTCTGCATCTTCAGCGCGTTCATGGCGACCGCGAAGCCCATGGAGGTCAGGCGGTCGGGGCTGTCGGCCGCCTCGTCGAACCGGTCGATGGCGCCGCGCACGGCCCCGCGCATGGTCTGGTGCAGGGCGGTCAGTTCGGCCAGCCGCCGCGCGCCGGGCGGCTGGGTGCCGGGGCGCTTGCGCGCTTCCGCCCGGACGAAGGCGCCGGCGCGCGCGACGGCGTCCGTCGCGATGCCCAGCCAGACGCTGCTCCACAGGATGTGCGTGACCGGCAACATGGTCTGGGCGGAAATCTCGGCGTAGGGCAGGGGCATGATCTGCGCCCGCGACGCCTCCGCCCGCAGATGGTAGCCGATGCTGCGGGTGCCGCGCATGCCCAGCGTGTCCCAGCCGCCGATCTCCTCAAGGCGGAACTGGTCGCGCAGCAGCGGCACGATGATCTGGTCCGACGCCGGGGCGTCCGGCGCGCGGCGCGCGGTGACCAGGATGGCGTCGGCCTCCGCGCCGTAGGAAATAACCGTCGCCTGCTTTTCCAGTCGGAAGCGTTCCCCCTCCCCTTCGACGGCGCAGGAACTGGATCGCACGTCGCCGCCGATGCCGGCCTCCGTCGTCGCCGAGGCGAGCAGCAGCTGGTCGGACGCCAGCCGCGCCAGCAACTCGCGGTGCCACGCGCTGCCCTGCCCGTGCCGGCCCTGCCCATGCCGGACAACGCAGGCGACCTGGATCTGGTGCATGGCGAAGATCAGCCCGGTGGATGGGCAGCCCTGCGCCAGCGCATGGGCCACGGCGGCCATGTCGGTCAGGCTGGCGCCCTCCCCGCCATAGTCGCGCGGCACCATGGCGCCCAATAATCGGGCCTGCTTCAGCGCGGTAAAGGCTTCCGACGGAAAGCGCGCGTCGCGATCCACGGAACCCGCGTGCTCCGCGACCGTGGCGGCGACGGAGGGCGGCAGCGCGTTCATGGCCCGGATGTCCCGCTCAGGATCGCGGACACGGCCTCGCGGATCGCCGCGATGCTTTCGAAGGTGCGGCGGCGCAGGAGATGTTCGGGGAACTCGATGTCGAACCGCTCCTCCAGCGCCAGCATCAGGTTCACCGACCCGTGGGAGGTCAGGCCGGCGGCGTAGAGGTCGTCCTCGTCCGACAGTTCCCCCACATCGACGGTAAGCCATCCGCTGTCGCGCAGCAGGGACCGCACATCCTCTCCGGTGACGGCTTCGGTGGCTGCAACCTCGGCGCCGCCGACCGCCGGCTGGAAAGCCGTCTGACGCATCAATCTCGCCTCCCCTTTTTTCACCGCCGGTGCCACGCGAACCGGATGCCTGCCCTGTGCACGGAACAACGTGCCGGGACAACGCGGATCGTCGATTTTTGTTCGCCCGGTTCCCTGGCTTTTCGGAATCTTCCGCGTCTCTTATGACGGGGGCGGCGTATTATGCGTTTAATACTTGAGACGATGCCGTTTGCCCTTTCGGAGCGGCTCGCGCATCCCGTCGCGGCACCCCCTTTGCCATCCGGCCCGACGGACCTAGCTTGCTGCCCGCAACGGATCATTCCTTCGACGACAGCGGGAGGCTCACATGGCGATGCGGCAATCGGATGCGGAATGGCGCGGCAATCTGGCCCAGGGCAAGGGCACCATGCGGCTGGGCAGCGGCGCGTTCGAAGGCGCCTATTCTTTCCCGTCCCGTTTCGAGAACGGCACCGGCACCAACCCGGAGGAGCTGATCGCGGCGGCCCACGCCGGCTGTTTCTCCATGGCGCTGTCGGCCGGCCTGTCCAAGGACGGACACACGCCGACCCGCGTTCACACCACGGCGCGCGTGCATCTGGACAAGGTGGGGGAGGGCTTCGCCATCACGCGGATCGAGCTGGATTGCGAGGCGGAAGTCCCCGGCATCGACGACGCCACCTTCCAGCAGCAGGCCGAGGGCGCCAAGAAGAACTGCCCGGTGTCGAAGGCGCTGACCGGCACCGAGATTTCCCTGACCGCGAAGCTGCTGTAACGCCGCGTCGCACCAACCGGATTGCGACGTCGGGAGCATTCTGGGATTGCGCGTTCCTCACAATCGCAATCAAACGCTGCTCCCGATGTCGCAAGCCCGTCTACGGTCCCCATTCTCTCTCCCAGCAGATTACCGGAGAATTCCCCAGCTTACCAAATACGAGGTTATTGCTTCACGCAGGCGATCCAGCGGGCTTCAACGCCTTGATGGTGAGCTTCACCGAGGGCACGATGACCTGCCCATCCCCGTCATGAATTCGCATGGTAAAGCTGTGATCGCCTTGGGCCTTGGGTACGCCTGACAGGCCCCAATAGCCGTCGCGCGGGTTGCCATAATCGATTCCATCCGGCAAATGCCCTGAGATGATCGTTGCGGCACCGGCCATCAGCCCGGTCTCGTAGAAAACGCCGACCGTGGCGTCGGGAAGCGCGCAGGAGTTTCCTGACGTTTGGCATCGGGCGAAACCACGGAAGTACATTTCCAGGTCCTGGCTCCCCCGCACTCGCTCCAGAAAAGCAGTGTAGACGCGCGATGATCTTGCCCCGGTTCGGTGGACACCACAGCTAAGCTCCGAGTGGAGCGGGAAGGTGTCTGATGACGAAGACGAGGCGGTCCTTCACGGATGA
>JAEZID010000451.1 GCA_023416195.1 Pseudomonadota bacterium
ACGAGACGGACGGGCACATCGACGAGATCGCCCTGTTCGTGAAGCCGGGCGTGGTCATGGCGATCACGACGGACGATCCGGGCGACGCCAACTTCAAGGCGTTCCAGGACAATCTGGACCGGCTGAAGCGCGCCCGCGACGCGCAGGGGCGGGAGCTGGAGGTTATCCCCGTGCGCCAGCCGGCGCGGCGGGACGAGAATGGCGTGCGGCTGACGCTGTCCTACACGAACCTGTACATCGCCAACGGCGGCATCGTCATGCCGGCCTTCGAGGATCCGGCCGACGACGACGCCTACCGGACGGTGCGCAAGGCTTTTCCGGACCGCGAGGTGATCCAGGTCCCAGCTCTGGACATCGTGCGCGGCGGCGGCGGCATCCACTGCATTACCCAGCAGCAGCCGGCGGGGTGACCCGTCATCTCTTCGCTTGGTGGGCGAGGGCCGGCGGGCGAGGGGATGACGGCCGTCCGGCGGTCAGGCCAGTTCCGGAACCCTGTCCTTGGCGGGAACGGGATTGCGGACGGACAGCGGGTCGCGGGGCGTTTTCAGGGTGGAGACGACGGCATCGAATGCCGCCCTGTTGCGGTCGAGAAGGTCCTGCGTCAGCGCCTTCAAATTGGCGATGTTGGCCTCGCTGGCGTCGTCCATCGCGTCGCTGGCGCCCTGGAGGCTGGTCTGGAAGCGGTGGTAGTTTTTGGTCGCGAGTTCCTGGCGTAGCTGGTAGTCCACCGCGTCGGACGGGCCACCCAATGCGAGGTCGATGATGGTGGTGATCCCCCAGCCGAGCGCGCCGCCCAGGATGCGGCGCGAAAGGTCGATCGGCTGGGTCAGTTGCCCGGTGCCGAGCGACAGGACGAAGAAGTTGTCCGCCTCGGGGAACAGCTTGCGCGCGGAGGCCAGGGCGCACATGGCGGGATTGTTCGCGACCATGCCGCCGTCGATCAGCGTAAAGCTGTCCTCCGGCGTGCCGGTGTTCTTGCGGTTGGTGATCTGGGCGGGCGGGAAATAGGTCGGCGCCGCCGAGGTCGCCCGGCAGACGTCGCGCAGCCGGAAATCCTCGGCCAGCACGTCGGTGGAGGGATCGCGCCGGCTGTCGGTGTCGCGGCGCGCGCGCCAGCTTTTGAAGAACTCTGGACGGCGGCGGATGATGTCGTAGCTGGTCACCAGCAGTTCGGTGTCCGTCACGTCCGACAGCCAAGCGTCGCCGAAATCCTCCTTGAGAAGGCTTTCCAGGCTGGCCGGGGAGTATTTGTCCGACACCACGCCTTCCACCGGGCTGAGCCAAGAGCTGGGGAAGATGTCCTTGCCCTTGTTCGCGTACAGATCGACGAGGCTGGCCGCGTTCAGGTCGTCGCGGCCGAGCGCCAGGGCGGCGGCAATGATGCCGCCCGTCGAGGTGCCGGAAATCATGTGGAACGCCGAGGAAAGCTTGCCGACTTTTTCCTCCAGCGCCTTCAACACCACTGCGGGGATGAGGCCGCGGATTCCGCCGCCATCCACCGAGAGAATTCGAACCGTGGACATGAACCACCCTTTCGAGATTTCTTTGACCGCGCACGCGCAGTAAAGCATCAGTTCGTATAAAATTCTCTTAAAAGGGGAAATTTTTTACCGCGGGTGCGCCCAACATCCCGGAAGGATTCGGCGCCTCGGGAGCAATCGCACCTTGAAAGTGCGCTTGCACAGGCGCATCTTCTTAATATGCAGTTAAATCCGGCCATATTGCCCCAGGTGGCAAAGCCCCAACCGCCGATCACCCCGGCGATGCAGTTGGCTTTGTCCCCGGCGGTGCAGGCCGCGCAGCAGACCACGGCCACGGTCAAGACCCAGACGATTCATGCGCCGCAGGCGGTCGGCAAGGCCGATCCGACGCGGGACGTCCGCAACGCGACGCAGAGCGGGCAGGCCATGGACACGCAGGCGAACGCCGTGCAGGCGCGCACCAACGGGCGCGGCTATGGCATGGGCCACCGTGGTTCGATGCTGGACGTGACGGTATAAGGCCGCCGTTCTCAGGCCCTTTCCTCAGACCTTCGAATCCAGCAGCGACTTCATCATCTCGTCCTGGGTGCGGACGACGGAGATGTTGGCCTGATAAGCCCGGCTGGCGGCGATCTGGTTCACCCGTTCGCGGGCCAGATCGACGTTCGGAGCCGCAACCATCCCCTGTTCATCGGCGTATGAGGCGTCCGGCTCGTATTCCGGCAGATAGGCGGGGGTCATGGGCGTGAAGACGGCCCGGGTGCCGGCCGCCGCCATGCCGGAACGCTGTTCGCTCTGCGCCACGGCGAGGGGCTGGTAGGGAGCGGGCTTGCCGTCTGGAACGTTGACGGCGGCGTCGGGCAGGGCGCCCTTGCTGCGGATGTTGGCGGTGTTGGAGGCCGACGCCTCGACCCGGCGGGTCTGGGCCATCATGCCGCTGACGGCGATTCCAAGCGTGCCGGACATGGTGGGCGCTCCCAGCGCGGGCGATTCGTTCCGGGAGTGTAGCAGCTTTGCGGGGATGTGGAAACTCGGCCTGTATCTTTGCCGGTTCTTGGGCCATTATCGGAGCGCCCTTGATGGAATCGCTATTGTCGGGTGCGGCTGGCGGCGGTTCCTCGCGTCGCCGCGCCCTCGGTCCAGCGCCTGGTTCCCGGAGCCGTCCGTTCCATGTTCCACACCGCCTTCGACATGATCGCCGCCGGCCGGACCGACGTCGGACGCACCCGGTCACGCAACGAGGACAGCGTTCACCTGAGCGTCGAAACGGGACTGGCGTTGGTGTGCGACGGGATGGGCGGGCACGCGGGCGGTGACGTCGCCAGCCGCACCGCCGTGGAAGCCATCACCGACTTCATCGCCGAATTCGCTCCGGGCAGGACGGATGGCTGCGACGCCGACGGTTTGGAAGGGGAGCGCACGCTGTCGGAGCCCGTCGCGGTGGAGCCGGCCGTGCAGAACGCGGTGTCGGTCGCGCGCTCGGCCGTGCAGCTCGCCAACCGGCGCATCCACGCGCTGAATTTGGAGCGCGGCTTCGCCGAGGGGCGGGGCATGGGCACGACGGTGGTCGGGCTGTGGCGGGTGCCGGGGACCGGCAAGCTGATTGCCTTCCACGCCGGGGACAGCCGGTTGTACCGCCTGCGCGACGGGGACCTGCGTCCGCTGACCAAGGACCACAGCCTGTACCAGATGTGGCTCGACGGCGGGCGGCGAGGGACGGCGCCGCACAAGAACATCATCGTGCGCGCGCTGGGCACCGGGGAGCATGTGGATCCGGAGATCTCCGTTCATGGGCTGATGCCGGATGATCTGTACCTGCTGTGCTCCGACGGGCTGAACGGCATGGTGCCGGATGCGGCGATCGCGCGCGTCCTGGATCGCGATGGACGGCAGGGGGTGGAGGGCGCTTGCGCCCGGCTGGTCGACCTGGCCAACCGGGCCGGCGGGCACGACAACATCACGGTCGTCGTCGCGCGCTTCGCGCCGCGCGCCTAAAGCGGGTTTCGATCCGCTGCAAATTCGATTCAAGGCGCCGTGGTCGTGATGAACCGCGCGGCCGCAAGCGTCTGCGGGCCGGCGGCGTCCAGGGCGCGCTTCAATTCCGGCAGGTAAGCGGCGGCGGATTCGGCCTCCGGTCGTGGAGTCGGGAACAGCGGTGATGCGCTGGCGACGACGACGATCAATTCGTTTCCGTACGGCGGGCCAATGGTCCAGAAACGCCCCCCGGCGGCACGGTCCCCGAGGCGTCGCGAGGCGCGGGGTTCGGCCGCGCCGCTCGTCTCCAGCGGGTTGGGGAGCAGGTGCACGACATTGCCGTCCGCCGTGTAGTAATCCACCTGCAAATGTGCCGGGAAATCCGGAGCGATGACGTCGAACAGCAACTCCTGACCGCCATGGTAGATCGCATCGGGCGCGGCCATGCGGATCGACAGCGCGGCCGGCGCCACGTCGTTGGCCGTGCGGAGAGCCTCGATCAGCGTGAGCGGATCACACAGGGCAGGGGAGGCGAGGCGCAGGTCAATCCGGTGCGGCTGGTCCGGCCTGTCCTGTTCGAGAATGGCGTGGAGCTGCGGGCGGATCGATTCGCTGGTCGCCGTGCCGGTGATGGCGATCCGGCCATCCTCCTCGGTGAGATTCAGGACGGCACAACGGATGTCCTGCACGGATTTGCGCAGATCCGCAAGGGTGGAGGCAATGGCTGGGGCGGCGGGTAGCGGTTCCGGCTTTGATTCCGGTTCCGGTTCCGGTTGCGGCGGTGCGGGTCGTGGCGGAGGCTCTTCCGTTTCGGGGGCGGCTTTGTTGGACTGCCGTTCAGGCTCCTCCTCGATGAAAAGCGGGCTGGGCGGCGGATGGGAAACGATCGGGGCGATCGGCGGCGCTTCCGATAACTGGGTTGACGGTGCCAGAGGCTCGGAAACGGTGTACCACAGGGCACCGGCCGCGGCGGCCAGGGCCAGCGACGCGGTCATGAACAACGGCACCCGGCTGCGGGATCGGGCCGCTGGCGCCGCCGCCTTCCGGATTTCGGCAACGGCTTGCGCGAAGGTGGCGGCCGAGGGGAAATCGGTGGTCAGCAGCGCCGCCACGGCGGGCGAGGGCGCCTCACCCTGCACCAGCGCGGCCAGGATGGCACGCGCGGCCAGGATGTCGTCGGCGGGTCCGGCATCGGGCGCGACAAGGCCGCCGCTGCCGAAGCCGGTGACCTTGACCGTGCCGTTCGCGTCGACCAGGACATCGGCCAGCCCCAGCGTGCCGTGGGTGAGGCCGGCCCGGTGGGCGTGATCGAGCGCGGCCAGCAGTTGGGCCAGGATGGACAGTGCCCGATCGGCGGACGGAGGCTCGCCTGATTCCAGGATGCGGTCGAGCGGGCGGGCCTCCACGCAGTCCATGGCGACGAAGGCTGTGCCGCCATGCTCGCCGGATGCCTGAATGGCGACGATGTTGGGGTGCGACAGCCGCGCCGCGGCGCGGGCGTCGCCGCGAAAGCGGTCGAGGACCGCATCGCCGATCCTGGCGAGCGGGATCGTCTTCAGAGCGACCGTCCGGCCCGTCACGGGATCGTGCGCACGATGGACGACGCCAGTTGAGCCACGGCCGATTTCGCCGAGAAGATCGTATTTCCCGAGCTTGCGCGCCCCGTGCGTCACGCCGTTGTCCTTTATCCACGCATCCTGTTCTTTGTAGCGCGGATTCAGAACCCGGCCAACGGTGGAACATTCCGGAGGATGGTTACCCCAGAGGTGGAAAGGTCACATAAGTTAGATTATGGAAAACAAGGAATATGGATGGAGCAGGGGGCGTCTGGATTCGTGCTTCGGCACGGATGGCCGGCCATGCATTGTTCATCGTTCGCGTCAGTCATCATCGTACAGGCCCTTGTCGGCATCGCGATGGCAAGCGTTGCAGTTGGCTTTGGAACGCACGTCCGACCGCGACCAGATTTGCGGACGGAAATCATGCTCGCGGGTCCACCAGCGCTGTTCAGTGATGCGCGTGAGGCGCCCGTCACCGCGGCGGCCGGCGTTGGACGTCAGATAGGAACGGATGTCCGCCACGGCCTGCGGGTCCAGGCTGGCGTTGTCGCCGAAATGAGTCGACAGTTCGTCCATGATGCGATCCCAGCTTGCCGCCGGAAGCAATTGTGGCTGAAAGGCCATGTGGCATTCGCCGCATTCTTTCTGCGTCGCCGCGTGCGCCACGGGCCGAACGCGTTCCATCTCGTTGGCGGAGGCTGCGGTGGTCGTGACCGCCGCCAGGGCAGGGAGAATGGCGATGAGGCCGAAGGCGGGCAGGCGCATGAGTGGCGGTCCTTTCATGGTCCGGCAAGGAAGGTGATGAAATCGCCCTTTTCCTGTGCCGTGCAGGCGCGACCCAGCACGTTCGGGCAGTCGCGGGAGAACCGCCTTTCCACGTCGGCGGCATCGGTGAAGCGCGCCGGATTGACCGCGACGGCCATCGGCTTGATCGCGCGCCCAGTGGTGGCGTGGCGCCCTTCCCTCTTGGGATCGGCCGTGTGACAGGCGGCACAGGCGTTGGTTTCCGGCCTCCCGCCGGTGTGCGGGCCGAGGTAGAGCGCGCGTCCGCGATCCGCCGAGAAGCCGGCGAAGGACGGATTTTCGGCGCGGGCCTGGGCGGCGTAGCCGGTGAGCATGCCGACGCGGTCGGCGTTCGGCGCGGCAAGCGCGGCCCCAACGCCGAGGCCGGCCACGAGGCCGAGTGCGATGGTACGGATCAGGGGGATCATGGCGTGCGGACCTCCGGCTTGGGCGTGTGCTTCAATGCCTGGAGCAGCGGAACCAGAGCCACGTGACCGATGACGATGGGCAGCGAGAACTCGCCTATGGCCTCGTGCAGATGCTCGACGGCGGCCAAGGCGTCGCTGATGGCGCCGGTGACGGCGGCGGCGCCGACGACGACCAGCAGGATCGCGGCCATCCAGGCGTAGATCGGGTTGCGCCGCTGGTTCGACAGCGATAGGGCCGGGCGCGGCAGGCGCAGCGGGCTTCCCGCCGGCGCCTGCAGCCCGGCCACCACGCGCACGGCGATGGCGGCGAGAGCCGTGTAGCCGGCGACCTGATGCAGGACATAGGTGTCCCCGTCGCCGGTCAGCTGGGCGACGATGAAGGCGCCGGACAGGGCGGCGTGAAGGAACAGAAGAACCGTCATTTCGGCGGCCGTGGGCTTGCGCGGCGGCAAGGCGGGCAGGCGCCGCTCAGTCATCGTCATGGTCGGAAGCCCCGTGGTTGGAAGCCAGGAGGGCGACGGTTCCGGCGATCCCCTGCCCTTTCACGGCAGCCTGCCAGGACAGCGCCGCCGCCCCGATCAGCATCGTGGCGACGACGGTGTGGATGAGCATCCGGCGGATCATTCCGCGGCCTCCTCTTGTCATTCGGTGCGTTCGGGCGAAGACTGCGCCTTGGAAGCTGAACGGAGGCTGAGCCGTGCGTTCAGGCTCCGTTCATCCGCGGAGGCGTCCAATGGCGCCAGTCCTGGAAACCGTTCGAACCGCCATGCCGATTCTTCGCCTTGCACCGCTGTTGGGGACTCTTCTTCTGGGAGCCGGGCTTCTGGGGGCCGACTTTCTGGGGGTGGGGGCCGCGCGGGCCGACGACGACCACGACCGCGCGCGCGCGGCGCTGCGCGAGGGGCGCATCCTGCCGCTGGAGACCATCGTCGCGAAGGCGGGCGCGGACTTTCCCGGCGACATCCTCGACGTGAAACTGGACGAGGAGGACGACGGCATCGTCTACGAGATCAAGACGATCACCGCCGACGGGCGCATCCTGAAGCTGGAATACGACGCCGCGACCGGCGAACTGCTGAAGGTCAAGGGTCGCGGCGGCCACGGCAACCATGGCCGCCATTCGGACCGGAGGTGATGGGATGCGCCTACTCGTCGTCGAGGATGACGCCAACCTCGCCCGCCAGCTGACCGAGCGGCTGAGCGCGGAGGGCTATGCCGTGGACCGCGCGGGCGACGGCGAGGAGGGGCAGTTCCTCGGCGAGACCGAACCCTACGACGCCGTCGTGCTGGATCTGGGGCTGCCCAAGGTGGACGGGTTGAGCGTGCTGCGCGCGTGGCGGGCGGCGGGCGTGGCGACGCCGGTCATCATCCTGACCGCGCGCGGCACCTGGAGCGAAAAGGTCCAGGGCATCGACGCCGGGGCCGACGATTACCTCGCCAAGCCCTTCAACATGGAGGAGTTGCTGGCCCGTGTCCGCGCGCTGATCCGCCGCGCCAAGGGCCACGCCTCGCCGGAGATCGCCTGCGGCCCGGTGGTGCTGGACACCCGCAGCGGCCGCGTCACGGTGGACGGTCGCCCGGTCGACCTGACCGCGCACGAGCACCGCGTGCTGTCCTATCTGATGCACCGCAAGGGGCAGGTGGTGTCGCGCACCGAGTTGACCGAACACATCTACGCCCAGGATTTCGACCGCGATTCCAACACCATCGAGGTCTTCGTCGGCCGCCTGCGCCGCAAGCTTGGCGCCGACGTGATCCGGACGGTGCGGGGCCTCGGCTACCGCATGGAGGAGGCGTGACCCGTTCGCTGCGCTTCCGCCTGCTGGCCGGAGCGGCGGTGTGGATCGTGCTGGCGCTCGCCATGGCCGGGGTGGTGCTGTCCGGGCTGTTCCGCGACCATGTGAAGGCCCGGTTCGAAGCGGAGCTGGGCAACCATCTGGCCCAGCTGGCGACGCTGCTGGAGATCGGGAAGGACGGCCGGCCGGTGCTGACGCAGGCGCTGAGCGACCCGCGCTTTCGCCGGCCGCTGTCGGGGCTGTACTGGCAGGTTGGTTCGGCCGACGCGCCGCTGCTGCGGGCGCGGTCGCTGTGGGACGAGATTTTGCCGTTGCCGCAAGACGAGGTGGCCGATGGAGAGATCCACCAGCACCGCGTTCCCGGTCCCGGCGGGCGGTTCGTGATCGTGATGGAACGAATGATCACCCTGCCCGCCTCCGCTGCCTCCCCCGCTGCCGATCCGATCCGTATCGCGGTCGCGGCGGACGAGAGCGACCTGTTGGCGGTGGTGGACGCCTTCGAGCGGGTGCTGTGGCTGTCGCTGGGCATCCTGGCGGCCGTGCTGATCGCGGCGGCGCTGGTGCAGGTGGCGGTGGGGCTGCAACCTCTGACCCGGCTGCGGGACGAGCTTGCTACCGTGAGGTCCGGCGCCAAGCGGCGCTTCGACGCCGCCGTCCCCAGCGAGGTGGCGCCGCTGGTCGCCGACCTGAACGCCCTGCTGAGCCATTCGGAGGAGGTTGTGGGCCGCGCGCGGTTGCAGGCCGGGAACCTCGCCCACGCGCTGAAGACCAACCTGTCGGTCCTGGCGAACGAGGCCGAGACGCTGACACCGGAGACGGCACGAGCGGTCGGCCCGGTCATGGCGCGCCGGGTGGCGCTGATGCGCCGGCACATCGACCATCACATGGCCCGCGCCCGCGCCGCCGCCTCCCGTGGGCTGCCCGGCTCCGGCACCCCGGTGCTGGACAGCGCCGCCGGGCTGGCCCGCACCCTGGAAAAGCTGCACGCGGGGCGCGGCATCACCGTGACCGTCGCGGTGCCGCCGGATTTCGCCTTCGCCGGAGAACGCGAGGATCTGGACGAGATGTTGGGCAACCTGATGGACAACGCCTGCGCCTGGGCGCGCGGGCGCGTGGTGGTGTCGGCGCGGCGCGGCGCGGCCGGGATGATCGCCGTTACCGTGGACGACGATGGGCCGGGGCTGCCCCCTGATCGTCGGGAGGAGATGCTGACCGCCGGCGTGCGGTTGGACGAGAGCACGCCGGGCAGCGGATTGGGTCTCTCCGTGGTGCGCGACGTGGCGCGGCTGTATGGCGGTGACGTGCGGCTGGGCGATTCGCCGCTGGGCGGCCTGCGCGCGGAGCTGATCTTGCCCTCCCTTGATTGAGCACCCGGAATTGACCCTGGGGAATGGCGGGGCGCGTATCGGTCTCTTTCGGTGGCGGGGCCGATGGACTATCGTCGCGGCCTCCTGTCCGTTGCCGTTCGAAGGCTGTCCCGTATGGCTCGTTCCCATTGGTTTGCCGGCACCGCGCTGGCCCTTTGCCTGTTGCCGCTTCCGTCCCTTGCGCAGACGTTGAACTGCGCGAAGCCGCCATCCCCGGCGGACCGGACGGTGTGCGCCAGCGCCGACCTGAAGGTCGCGGCGGAGGATGTGGCGACCGCGCTCCGCGATGCGCTGGCCAACACCCCGACGGCCGAGCGCGATGCCATCCAGCGCGCCCAGCAGGCGTTCCAGGCCGAGCGGGAACGCGCCTGCGCCGACAAGGCGTCTGTGCCGGCCTGCCGGAAGCTGTACGAGAAGCGGGCGACGGAGCTGTCCGACCAGAGCCGCGCGGCGCAGAAGAAGCTGGCGGGCATCGTCGCCGGCATTCCCAAGGACCCCAAGGGCGCGGCGGCGGCGCTGCAACGCTACGACGGCGGGGCGGCGAAGGCGTGGCTCGTCTATCTGCACCACAGCGGGGCGGTGCCGGTGGCCGACAAGGAGGAGACGGTGCGCAGGCTGGTCGCCTCCGTCATCGAGCGGGATCTTCCGAACGACCCGTACCTGCTTGAAGAAATGAAGAATCTGGGCGACGTGGCGAGCGCGCCGATGGGGACGATGCTGCTGTTCCTGCGCCACGTCCTGTCCACGACGGAAATGGATGCGCCCTGCTTCCTGTTCACCAAGCACGGCCAACCGGCCTTCGAGGCGTTCGGCGGCTTCTGGGGCAACACGCGCGACGAGACGCCGGGCCTGTGCACGCCGCCGTCCTCGGTGTTCGACCTGCCGGAATGGAAGAAGGTGGCCGAGCACATCGACCCAGCCATCGGCCCGGCCCTGGAGGAACGCGGCAGCATCCGCTACGGCTACGAGCGGCAGTTCCAGGTGGACGACCTGCAAGCCTCGATGGTGCCGAGCACGCTCCTGGAAGCGCCGCACTCCAACGAGGCCCGGAAAGCCGCCGAGCAGCGGCAGCGGGCGGTCGCCGCCTTCCGGAACTGGAGGGAGTTCGAGGTCTGGCCGGAGGCCGAGTACAAGGCGGCGGTGAGCGCCCTGCCCTCCGCGATCGCTGCGACGGCAAAGGTTTACCGGGAAAAGTTCGGGTTGAACCCGAAGGTTGCCGAACAGGCCGCGCAGGCCGCCGCAGAGCGTTTCCTGGCGGGCCGCGTGGGCCTCATCATGCCTGACGAGTGACGATCAAACCTCGATGACGAGCCCGTCGTAGGCGGGCTCGACGCCCGGCGGCAGGAGGCGGCGGACCGTCTCGTAATCCATGGTCTGGTCCATGTGGGTCAGATACGCGCGCTTCGGCCGGACCCGCCCGATCCATTCCAGCGTCTTGGCGAGATGGGCGTGGACGGGGTGCGGCGGTTCCACGCGGGCGCAATCGACAATCCAGACCTCGATGCCGTCCAGCGCGGCAAAGGCGTCCTCGTCCAGACGCACGACGTCGGTCGAATAGGCAAATTTTTCAAAGCGGTAGCCGACGGTCTTCATGTAACCGTGATCCTGCTCGAACGGCAGGACGGTCAGGCCGCGCACGTCGAAGGGGCCGTCGATGGCGCGCGCGTTCAGCACCGGGCGGTAGTAAGGGTCGCCGGGGCGCAGCGGGTCGAAACAGTAGGAAAAGCGGGCCTTGATGTCCGCCAGATGCTCGGCCCGGCCATAGGCGTCGATGGGCGCCTGCATCATGCGGCACAGTTCGCGCAGCTCGTCGATGCCGTGGGCGTGGTCGGCGTGCTGGTGGGTCCAGAGAACCGCGTCGAGGCGGCGGACGTCGGCGTCGAGCAGCTGTTGGCGCAGGTCGGGGGCGGTGTCGATCAGGACGCTCACCCCGCCCTGCTCCACCAGAACGGAAGGCCGCAGACGGCGGTTCTTCGGGTTGGCCGGGTCGCAGTCGCCCCAGCCCTGGCCGATCACGGGAACCCCCCGCGACCCGCCGCAGCCGAGGACTGTGACCCGCATGCTCATGCGGTGCCGCCCGACGCGCGCGGGAACAGGCGGAAGAAATTCTCGGTCGTGGCGCGGGCCAGCTCGGCGGCGTCCACGCCCTTGACTTCGGCGACGGTGGCGGCGGTGTGGGCGACGTAGGCCGGCTCGTTGCGCTTGCCCCGGAACGGGATCGGCGCGAGGTAGGGCGCGTCCGTTTCCACCAGGATGCGATCGAGCGGCACGTCCTTCACGATGGCGCGGAGATCCTCCGACTTCTTGAAGGTGACGATGCCGGACAGCGACAGGTAAAAGCCGAATTCCAACGCCTCTTCAGCGAGTTGCCGGCCGGAGCTGAAGCAGTGCAGCAAGCCGCTGACCGGCTGGCCGGCGGCCTCCTCCTTGACGATCCGCATGGTGTCGTCGTCGGCGTCGCGGGTGTGCACGATCAGCGGCAGGCCGGCTTCCAGGCTGGCGCGGATGTGGCGGCGGAAGCATTCCTGCTGAACGTCGCGCGGGCTCTTGTCGTAGAAATAATCGAGGCCCGTTTCGCCGAGGCCGATCACCTTCGGGTGCTTCGACATCGCGACGAGGCGTTCGACGGTAACGCCCTCGAACTCCTCCGCCGCTTGGTGCGGGTGGACGCCGAGCGAGCAGAGCACGTCGTCGTACCGCTCCGCGACCGCCAGGATGCGATCGAAACGGCTCAGATAGGTGCAGATGGTGACCATCCGCCCCACCCCCGCCTGCCGGGCGCGGTCGACGACCGCGTCCAGCTCTTCGGCGAAGTCGGGGAAATCGAGATGGCAGTGGCTATCGACCAGCATGGATTTTCTTCAGCTCTTGGCTTCTTCCACGAAACGCGGGAACACGCCCTGCGGGGCGGGCAGCGGCGTGCCGGCGACCAG
>JAEZID010000452.1 GCA_023416195.1 Pseudomonadota bacterium
CGCCGCGCATGCCGGTGCCGCCGCACAGCGTGCGCCTCGCCCTGCCCGAGCCGATCTCGACGCCCGAAGCCATCGCCGGCGCCGTCCGGCATCTGCTGGACAGGCTCGGCGCCGGTCTGGAGGCGGCTCAGGAGGGCGCCCGCCGCCTGCTGCTGGAGACGCACCGGGTGGACCGCCGGCTGGACGCCCCGCCGCAGACGCTCGCCATCGGCACCAGCCGCCCGGTGCGCGATGCGGATGCGCTGATGCGCCTGTTCGCGCAGAAGCTTGAACGCATCGAACCCGGCCCCGGCATCGAGGTCATGGTGCTGTCCGCCACCGAGGCCGGGCCGCTGGGCGCGGTGCAGACCGG
Source organism: Pseudomonadota bacterium (assembly GCA_023416195.1). Classification (GTDB taxonomy): domain Bacteria; phylum Pseudomonadota; class Alphaproteobacteria; order Azospirillales; family Azospirillaceae; genus Azospirillum. Next base: position 353 of record JAEZID010000452.1, read on the forward strand.
GCTGGACGGGACGGGCGATGAGTCGGCGCTGGGCGAGTTGGTGGACCGGATCGGCAACCGTCTGGGCGAGCGTGCGGTGCTGCGGCTCATTCCCCGGCCGAGTTGGCTGCCCGAGCGCAGCGTGGCACCGGCGGCGGCGATGATGGCCGCCGCGAACGATCCGCTTTGGCCCCCCGCTTTATGGCCCGACGACCGGCCGCGCCCGGTACGGCTGCTCGCCCCGCCGGAGCCCATCGACGCCATGGCCCCCGTCCCCGACGACCCGCCGGTGATGTTCCGCTGGCGCGGCGCCGTCCACCGCGTCCGCCACGCCGACGGGCCGGAGCGCATCGAAGCCGAATGGTGGCGGCGGGAGGGAGAGGTGCGCGACTATTACCGCGTCGAGGACGCCGACGGCCGCCGCTTCTGGGTCTTCCGCCAGGGGCTCTACCAGCCCGACGTGACGGCCCCGTGGTTCCTGCACGGGTTCTTCGGGTGAGCGGGCAGTCCTCAAAACGGGCCCCCACCCTAACCCTCCCCCATCTTCGACGGGGGAGGGCTCGCGTTCCCTCCCCCGCCGTCAGGTGGGGGAGGGTTGGGTGGGGGCCCACGGCGGGGGCTTTCCCATGACCCCCTACGCCGAACTCCAGGTCACCACAAACTTCAGCTTCCTCGAAGGCGCCTCGCACCCGGACGAGTTGGCGCTGACCGCCGCGTCGCTCGGGCACGCGGCCATCGCGGTGACCGACCGCAACACGCTGGCCGGGGTGGTGCGGGCGCACGTCGCCGCCGAGAAGCACGGGCTGCGGCTGGTCGTCGGCTGTCGGCTCGACCTGACCGACTCGGGCAGCGTGCTGGCCTACCCCACCGACCGCACGGCCTACGCGCGGCTGTCCCGCCTGCTGACGCTGGGCAAACGGCGGGCGCCCAAGGGGGAATGCTTCCTGGGGCGGGATGACGTGCTGGAGCACGGCCGGGGCATCCTGTTCCTGCTGGTCCCGCCGGAACGGCGCGACGCCGCCTTCGTCCATGAACTGCGGGCCTGGAAGGCGGGGCTGGGCCGGCGGCTGCACCTCGCGGCCAGCCACCGCTACCGGGGCGACGACGCCCGGCGGCTGGCCTGGCTGGCCGGTCTGGCGGAGGCCGAGCGCGTGCCGCTGGTGGCGACCAACGACGTGCTGTGTCACTCCCCCGCCCGCCGCCAGTTGGCCGACGTGCTGACCTGCATCTGCGAGGGCACGACCATCGACGCGGCCGGCTGGCGCCTGTCCGCCAACGCCGAGCGGCACCTGAAGCCCGGCGTCGAGATGGCCCGCCTGTTCCGCCATTACCCGCACGCCGTCGCCCGCACGGTGGAGATCGCCGAGGCCTGCCGCTTCTCGCTGACCGAGCTGTGCTACGAATACCCGGACGAGGTCGCGGAGGACGGCCGCAGCCCGCAGGACACACTGATAGCCCTCACCTGGGCCGGGGCGGCGAAGCGTTACCCGGACGGCGTTCCGGACAAGGTCTCGGCGGCGCTGAACCATGAGCTGCGGCTGATCGGGCAGCTGGGCTACGCGCCCTATTTCCTGACCGTGCACGACATCGTGCGCTATGCCCGCTCGCGGGACATCCTGTGCCAGGGGCGCGGGTCGGCGGCCAATTCGGCGGTGTGCTATTGCCTGGGCATCACGGAGATCGACCCGGCCCGCTTCGACCTGCTGTTCGAACGCTTCGTCTCCGCCGCCCGCAACGAGCCGCCGGACATCGACGTCGATTTCGAGCATGAGCGGCGCGAGGAGGTCATCCAGTACATCTACAAGAAATACGGCCGCGACCGCGCCGGGCTGACCGCCACCGTGATCCGCTACCGCGCGCGCGGCGCCATCCGCGAGGTCGGCAAGGCCATGGGGCTGTCGGCCGATCTGGTGGCGCGGCTGTCCGGTTCCATCTGGGGCTGGAGCCGCGAAGGCGTGGACGAGGAGCGCGCCCGCCAATACGGCCTCGACCCCGACGACCCGCGCCTGAGGCTGACCCTGGAACTGGCGCGGGAGCTGATCGGCTTTCCCCGCCACCTGTCGCAGCATGTCGGCGGCTTCGTCATCACGCGCGGCCTGCTGAGCGAGCTGTGCCCCGTCGCCAACGCCGCCATGGACGGCCGCACGACCATGGAGTGGGACAAGGACGACATCGACGCGCTGAAGATCCTGAAGGTGGACGTGCTGGCGCTGGGCATGCTGACCTGCATGCACCGGGCCTTCGACCTGCTGGAACGGCATTACGGCCGCTCGCTGACCCTGGCGACCGTCCCGGCGGAGGATCCGGCCGTCTACGCGATGCTGGGCAAGGCCGACAGCCTCGGCGTCTTCCAGGTGGAAAGCCGGGCGCAGATGTCCATGCTGCCGCGCCTCAGGCCCGAAAAATTCTACGATCTGGTCATCCAGGTCGCCATCGTGCGGCCCGGCCCGATCCAGGGCGACATGGTCCACCCCTATCTGCGCCGCCGCAGCGGCTTGGAGCCGGTGCACTACCCCTCGCCCGAACTGGAAGCGGTGCTGCGCAACACGCTGGGCGTACCGCTGTTCCAGGAGCAAGCGATGAAGATCGCCATCGTCGGCGCCGGCTTCAGTCCGGAGGACGCCGACCGGCTGCGCCGCGCCATGGCGACCTTCCGCAAGACCGGGCTGGTCCACACCTTCCGCGACCAGTTCATCGAGGGCATGGCCGCCAAGGGCTACGACCGCGCCTTCGCCGAGCGCTGCTTCCGCCAGATCGAGGGCTTCGGCGAATACGGCTTCCCGGAAAGCCACGCGGCGAGTTTCGCCCTGCTGGCCTACGTGTCGGCCTGGGTGAAACGCTGGCATCCCGACGTGTTCGCGGCGGCGTTGCTGAACAGCCAGCCCATGGGCTTCTACGCCCCCGCCCAGATCGTCCGCGACGCGCGGGAGCATGGCGTGACCGTCCTGCCGCCCGACGTGAACCGCTCCGACTGGGACTGCACGCTGGAGCCCTTGCACCCCTCTCCCGCCCCCGGCGGGAGAGGGAGGGGCCCGCTCGAAGAGCGGGAGGGTGAGGGCTTGGTTTCTTGGGATGACCAAGCCCTCACCCTCCCACCGCAAAGCGGTGGGTCCCCCCCTCGCCCGGCGGAGCCGGGCGAGGGTCGAAAACACGCCCTGCGCCTTGGCCTTCGCCTCATCCGGGGCATGACCGAAGACCACGCCCACGCCCTCGTCCTGTCGCGCGGGACCGGCTACCGCGACCCGTACGACCTGTGGCGCCGGGCGCGGCTGCCGGTGGCCACGCTGGAGCGCTTGGCCAAGGCCGACGCCTTCCGCTCGACGGGGCTCGACCGGCGGGCGGCGCTGTGGGCGGTGAAGGCGCTGGGGGACCAGCCGCTGCCGCTGTTCGCGCAACTGGACGATTCCGGCGTGAACGAGCCGGAAGCCGCCCTGCCCGGCATGCCCTTGGGCGAGCATGTGGTGATGGATTACGGCAGCCTGTCGCTGTCGCTGAAGGCGCACCCGCTGGAACTGCTGCGCGACGGCTTCGCGGGCGTCACCCCGGCCGACCGGCTGAGCGCGATGCGCCCCGGCCGGCGGGTGACCGTGGTCGGGCTGGCGCTGGTCCGCCAGCGGCCGGGCAGCGCCAACGGCGTCATCTTCATCACGCTGGAGGACGAGACCGGCATCGCCAACCTCGTCATCATGCCCGACGTGTTCGAGACGTTCCGGAAGGAGATCCTCAGCGCCCGCCTGCTCGCCGCCACCGGCCGCGTGGAGAAGGAGGGGCCGCAGGGCGAGGTCATCCACCTGCGCGTCGAACGGCTGGCGGACCTGACCCACCGGCTGAACGAGCTGCTGGGCGACGTCGCCCCCGGCACGGCGGCCGGGGCGGTCCCGGAAGGGCGGAATTTCCGGTGAGAGTGCCGGCCGGTGGGCCCCCACCCTAACCCTCCCCCATCTTCGACGGGGGTGGGGACTAAAAGCTCCTTCCCCCGCCGTCAGGTGGGGGAAGGTTGGGATGGGCCCCCACCGGCTGGCGCCTCTGAAACCTCAGTCGATCAGATCGGCCACTTCGCGGACGCGGCCGTTGTCGATCATGTACTGGACGAGGTCCGGCCGCTCCTTGCCGTAGGCGGTGTGGCGGGCGCGCACGGCGGCAACCAGATCGCCGCCCCGGCCCAGCAGATCGTCGGCGAACTCGATCATGCGCAGGTTGGGCCACGCCTTGTGGCGGATGTTCACCACGGCGGCCATGGCGTCGGCGGCCGGACGCTCCGGGCGGGCCTGGGCCAGGATCATGGTCAGCGCGGCGGTCGAGCGCGAAATGCCGGCGTGGCAGTGCACCAGCAGATGCCCCACCCCCGCCGGCTCGGCCAGCAGGTCGCGCCCGAAGGCGAGGATGCGTTCCACGTCCGACCGTTGCGGCAGGGTCTGGCCGAGATACGGGTCGATGATGTCGTGGAAGCGCAGTTCCAGCCGCTCGTGCTCGCCATAGGCGCCGAAGGCGGTCGGCTCCGGGTGGTTGGGGTCGAGGATCGACAGCACATGCGTCACCCCGGCCTCGCAGAAGCCGTTCAACTCATCGAGGCCGCAGACGGTCAGGCCGAACGGGACGAAATCGCGGGACATGATCCTCTCTTCTCCTCAGCTTTGTTCCTCGCCCTCGGTGGAGGCCGGAGCCTCGGCTTCCACCGCCGGAGCGGCGGGCTTGGCCGGCACCGGGCGCGGGCGCGGCGCGCGCAGCTTCTTCAGCAACAACGAGAAGGGCTTCAGCGCCCGGTCGAGGACCGTCGGGTCGGCCTCCAGCCGGGACAGCAGGAAGGCGCCGGCCTCCAGGGTCGAGACGCTCTCGCGCCGGGGCTCCTTGCGGGCCTGCCCATACAGCGAGCGGAACTGCGGGTGCAGCACGATGCGGCGGCACTTCAGAAGCCACGGGTTGCGCCACCACAGGGTCTTGGCCTGGCTCCAGGTGCCGTCCAGCACGATGACGCCTTCCAGATCGCCCAGCACCAGATCGCTGTCCTTCTGGACGTTGCCGCCCTTGTCCACCACGGCGACCTCGGCCTTCGGCGCGTTGTCGCCCTGCTTGACCGGGCCGAGATAGAGCACGCCCCAGCGTTTGTAATCGACCTCGCGCCCCAGGATGCGCTTCAGGTTCGACCAGCTGAGGCCGACCTTCAGGGCCGAATTCTTGAACTGGAGGTGCGCGATCTGCGCCGTCCCCAGCGTCTCGCGCTTTTCCTGCGGGTGCTGGAGGATGAGCAGGAAGATCTGGTTGTCGATCGGCTCCACCGCCTCGCAAACGCACAGATGCTGAGGTTTTAGGCAGGTGGGGCAGGGTTCGGCGTGCATGGTCGGTCTCGGACAGAAAAGCGCGATGGCGCGACTATATGGGCCGCCCGGCGGCAAAAGGAAACCGAAAGGCGGATTCCGGCCCGCGATGCCACCCGAATCGAGGGGCGGGATCGGGGCCGGATGAAAAGAATGGGATTAAACGTTCTGTAACGAGTGACCTGGATCACTATGGGTCTGGACCTTGCATGATAGGGTTCAGGCATACACAGGACGGGTTGGGCCGGAATAAGGCTCTTCCCCGACGATCAAGAGGAGGCCCGCCATGCTGCCCCCACATCTGGCCGACCGTTTGCTGAAGCAGCGGCGGGCCGAGGAATCGGCGGAATTCGCCCGGCAGCTTCCGCTCTACGTGGAAGACCCCGCCTACCTCCACGACCCCGAACAGGACGGCGAGACGCCGCGCCGGGAACCGGATTGGGCGACCAACTACTGAGCCGGTCCTGACCGGCTTCGGTCAGGCGACCTTGATCAGTTGGCGTTGGGCCAGTCGGTTTCCGCCGGATGCGTCCACGGCCGGCGCGGCCTGGGTCAGCGCACCATCGCGCCAGTCGAGCAGCCACGCGCCCGGACGGCCTCCCCGGCAACGCTCCAGCGCCACCCGCCAGCGCGGGTCCCCCACGCCCGGTTCATCGGAATCGCTGGGGGCCGAGCCGATGCTCCAACGAGTGACGGCGGCATTCGGAGCGGCGCTCGCGGCGGAACGGCGCGGGCCGAGTTGCAGCAGGAATCCCGTCACACCCGAAGACTCGGCGGCCAGCTGAAGCCGCCGGCTTGCCGTCAAATCAAGGTTCCCGGCCTCGCCCAGGACGGCCGACAGGCGCTTGCAGCGCAACGCCTCCTCCATCGCCCACAGGGCGTCGGCATCCCTGGTCGCGCGCACCGCGATCAGGCGGTCCGGCGTCAGCCCATAGGCCGCCAGCCCGGCGGCGTGCAGATCCCGTCCCCGCACGATCCACACGGCCGGCGCCGCAGCCGTCGCCAACCGGGCGAGCAGCCCGGCGGCGAAGGCCGTTCCGGCGCCGGGGTCTTCCCCCGCCACCTCGTGCAGGCAGCCGAGTGGCAACCCGCCCCCCGGCAGTGCCGAGTCGAGATCGGGAAGGCCGAAGGGCAGAACGCGCGCGCCCTCCCCACCCAGCCCCTCCAGGCGCTGGATGCGGGCGCGCAGTTCGGCAAGGCGTGCGGCTTTATCCAGGGCGGCCTTATCCGGAGATGTTTCCGGAACCGCCGAAAGCAGGGCGTCGGGCATGACTCGAATCCGTCGATCAGGCTTTTGTTCCTGATATGTTCTAGCACAGCCCGCCCGTCCAGGGGAGTCCACAAAGCAAAAGGGGCGCCCTTTCGGACGCCCCTTCGCGGGATCGGCTGTTGCGCCGGAACCGGTCAGCGGACCTGCTGGATCGCCCCCAGGTGCCAGCGGCCGCCGCGCGGACGGGCGAAGGTCCAGACCTCCGTCGCCTCGACCGGGCGGTTGGGGTCGCCATCGACCACGCGGTTGGTCGCGCGCTCCACCGTCGTGTCGATCAGCGAGAAGCGCATCGCGACGGTGGCGTACTCGACGTCGCCCTCGCGCCACGCCTCGGCCAGGTCGCCCTGGAGCAGGCGGACGTCGGACAGCTTGTTGACCACGCCGCGGTTGGCGTTGTCGGCCAGTTCCTGGGAGAAGTAGGACAGCATCTCCGGCGTCAGGATGGCGCGCAGGGCGGCCTGATCCTCCCGCCCGTAGGCGGTCTGGACCTCGACCAGCGTCTTCTCGAACGCCTCGTAGTCGGCCGGGCCGATGCCCACGTCGTCACGCCCCACACCCGGACGGGCCGCACCGGCCGGAGCGGCGGCGCCACCAAGCGGGCCAGCACCCACCGGGCCACCACCAACCGGGTTATAG
>JAEZID010000501.1 GCA_023416195.1 Pseudomonadota bacterium
GACTTCTACCGGAAGGTCTGGGGTCTGGGGCCGGCGGGGGTCGCGGTGCCGCTGCAGGTCATGCGCGGGGCGAGGCTGGAGCCGGTTACTGTGCCCTCCGTGGACCGATATCGGACGTTGAAGCTGAATCCGACCTTCTGACGCGCTACATCCTTGGCGACCGCACAGCCGAGGAGCGCGCGCACCCATGGACCATCCGGACATCGAGATCGTCGAGAAGAAGACCGCCTACGACGGCTATCTGAAGATCGACGTCTACCGCCTGCGTCACAAGAAGTTCGACGGGTCCTGGACCGGCGTTCTGCCCCCACGCGAGGTGTGCGTGCGCGGCAAGGCGGTCGGCGTGCTGCTGTACGATCCGGCGCAGGACGCCGTGGTGCTGATTGAGCAGTTCCGCGTCGGCGCGGCGTCGGCGGCCGGCCCCGCCTGGATGACGGAGATCGTCGCGGGGCTGGTCGATGGGGAGAACGAATCGCCCGAGGACGTCGCCCGCCGCGAAGCACAGGAGGAAGCCGGCTGCGCCGTGCAGGAACTGGAGACGATCTGCGACTATTACCCCAGCCCCGGCGCCTTTGACGAACACGTCACCGTCTATTGCGGGCGAATCGACTGCACCGGCATCGGCGGCAGCGGCGGCCTGGAAGAGGAGCATGAGGACATCCGCGTCAGCGTCGTCCCGGCCGACGAGGCGATTCGGCTTTTGGATGAGAACAGGCTGAACAACTCCATCTCCATCATCGCGCTCGGCTGGTTCGCGCGCAGGCGGGAGGAGCTGCGCAAACGCTGGGGTAATTCACTATGAAAAATCGTGCAATGCTGCATTTCACAGTAACGCCTTGAATTCCCCAGGCCGCACCCCGATAGTGTGGCGGAGATTTCGGCATTCGACTCGGGAGAGACTTCGTGGATTACCGCAACGGCTTCATCGGCTCCATCGGCAACACGCCGCTGATTCGGCTGGAAGGGCCATCGAAGGCCACGGGCTGCGAAATCCTGGGCAAGGCGGAGTTCATGAACCCCGGCGGCTCGGTGAAGGACCGCGCGGCCATCGCCATCGTCCGCGACGCGGAGCTTCGGGGCCAGCTGCGGCCGGGCGGCACCATCGTGGAAGGCACGGCGGGCAACACCGGCATCGGGCTGGCGCTGGTCGGCAACGCGCTGGGCTACCGCACCGTGATCGTCATGCCCGAGACGCAGAGCCAGGAGAAGAAGGACATGCTGCGTCTGGTCGGCGCGGACCTTCGCCTGGTGCCGGCCGTGCCCTACTCCAACCCCGACAATTACGTGCGCTATTCGGGGCGGCTGGCCGAGGAGCTGGCGAAGACGGAGCCGAACGGCGCGATTTGGGCCAACCAGTTCGACAATGTGGCGAATCGCGAAGGCCACCGCCTGACCACCGGGCCGGAAATCTGGTTCCAGACGGAAGGCCGTGTCGATGCCTTCACCTGCGCGGTGGGCAGCGGCGGCACGCTGGCCGGCGTCGGGCTGGCGCTGAAGGAGCGCAACCCGAACGTCCGCATCGTGCTGGCCGACCCGATGGGCGCCGCGCTCTACAACTATTATGCCCATGGCGAGCTGAAGGCCGAAGGAAGTTCCATCACCGAAGGCATCGGCCAGGGGCGGATCACCGCCAACCTGGAAGGCGCGCCGATCGATTCGGCCCTTCAGATCACCGACGAGGAAGCCCTGCCGGTCATCTTCGACCTGATCAAGACCCAGGGGCTGGTGCTGGGCGGATCGTCCGGAATCAACGTCGCGGCGGCCATCCGCGTCGCCCGCGACTTGGGGCCGGGCCACACCATCGTAACGATTTTGTGCGACGGCGGGCAGCGTTACCAATCGAAGCTCTTCAATCCTGACTTCCTGCGTGAGAAGAATCTCCCTGTGCCCGATTGGCTGGATTCGTAAAACGCACGCAGGGGACCCATGGAGCTGATCTTTCGCGAGGACGCCTACGCCAAATCCTGCACCGCCACCGTCAGCTCCGTCGATGAGCGGGGCATCCGGCTGGACCGCACCGTGTTTTACCCGAACGGCGGCGGCCAGCCGGGCGACACCGGCGTGCTGCGCTTCGCCGGCGGCGCGGTGCGGATCGCCGACACGGTGAAGGGCGACGGCGGCCCCGACGACGTGATCCACGTTCCGGAAACCGGCGCCGCCCTGCCCGCCCCCGGCACGGCGGTCGAGGCGGAAATCGACTGGGACCGTCGCCACCGCCACATGCGCATGCACACGGTGCTGCACCTCGTCTGCGCGGTGCTGCCCGGGGCGTCGATCACCGGCGCGCAGGTGGGGGAGGAGCGCAGCCGCGTGGACTTCAACGTCCCTACGGAGAGCCTCGACAAGCAGGCCATCGCCGACGCCATCAACCGCCTGATCGCCGCCGACACGCCGGTCGCCCCGCGCTGGATCACCGACGAGGAACTGGACGCGCAACCGGACCTCATCCGCACGCTGACCGTGACGCCGCCGCGTGGCTATGGCCGGGTCCGGCTGGTGGACATCGAGGGCGTGGACCTGCAACCCTGCGGCGGGACGCACGTCGCGCGGCTGGGCGAGATCGGCACGGTCGAGGTCGTGAAGATCGAGAACAAGGGCAAACAGAACCGGCGCGTCGTCGTCGCCCTGAAGGATTGAGGAGAAAAGGCCATGACCGAAGCCCTGCCCGGCCCCATCGTTCCGACCGAATGGCTGAACCGAAACCTCGGCCAGCCGGACCTGCGGGTGCTGGACGCCTCCTGGTTCATGCCGGGATCCGGGCGCGACCCGCGCGCCGAATACGCCGAGCGGCACGTTCCCGGCGCGGTCTACATCGACATCGACGACGTGGCGCAGCCGAACACGCACCCGCTGCCGCACATGGTCCCGGACGCGGCGACCTTCGCCGCCAAGGTCGGGGCGCTGGGCGTCGGGAACGACGACACGGTGGTGGTGTACGACAGCGCGGGCATGGCGACCGCCGCCGCGCGCGTCTGGTGGCTGTTCCGCCTGTTCGGGCACAACCGGGTCGCCGTGCTGGATGGCGGACTTCCGAAGTGGCTGGCCGAGGGACGGCCGACCGAAAGCGGCGTGACGGCGCCGCAATCCAAGACCTTCGCGGCGCGCCTGCGGCCGGAGCTGCTGCGGCGGGTCGATGACGTGCTGGCCAACATCGGGAGCGGCGCCGATCAGGTCGTGGACGCCCGCGCCGCCAACCGGTACGAGGGCGCGGTGACGGAGCCTTGGCCGGGGCGGCGCAGCGGACGCATTCCGGGAAGCCTCAATCTGGCCTTTACCGATCTGGTCGATGCGGAGACCAAGACGCTGCTGCCCCCGGACGCCATCGTGGCGAAGGCCGAGGCGGCGGGAATCGACCTGAACCGCCCGGTGGTCGCGTCCTGCGGCAGCGGCGTAACGGCCTGCGTCATCGCCTTGGGCCTCGCAATGGCCGGGAAGGACGATGTCGCCGTCTATGACGGCTCCTGGGCCGAATGGGGGCTGCGCGAGGACCTGCCGCTGGAGACCGGGCCGGCACGGCGATGAGCGGGCCGGGGGAGAGCGGGCCAGGATTCGCGATCCGGCCGATGGCCGACGCGGAGCGGGACGCCGTCGTGGCCCTGTGGACGGCCTGCAACCTCGTGGTTCCCTGGAACGATCCGGTGGCGGACATCGCGCTGGCGCGGTCGAAGCCGAACGCGGCGTTGCTGGTGGGGTGCGAGGACGGGCAGGTCGTCGCATCCATCATGGTCGGGCACGATGGCCACCGGGGCTGGCTCTACTATCTCGCGGTCGATCCGGCGTGCCGGGGACGCGGGCATGGGCGGGCCATGGTCGCGGCGGCGGAGCAGTGGTTGATCGGGGCGGGAATGCCGAAGGCGCATCTCCTCGTGCGTGAAACGAACCACGCGGTGATGGCGTTCTATGAGCGGTTGGGCTATGCCACCTCCCCCGTTACGATGATGCAGAAATGGCTCAAGACCGCTTCTCCCTGAATCCGTCGATCATTCCCCCGTCCATCATTCCCATGGCGGTGTCGCCCGGCTGCCTGTCGGTCATCGTGACCTATCTGGAGATGACGGCGCCGCCCACCCACGCCCCGCTGCCCCGGCCGGCGGGCGATGTGGCGCTGGTGCGCTCCAATCCGCCGACGGCCTCCTTCTACCGCTACCTGTACGATACGGTCGGCGAGCCCTGGCTGTGGCACGAGCGCCGGCGCATGCCGATGCCCGAGCTGGGCGTGATCGTCACCGATCCGCGCGTCGAGGTTTGGGTGCTGTACGTGCACGGCACGCCGGCCGGCTACGCCGAGATCGACCGGCGCGAAGCCGACACGGATCTGGCCTATTTCGGGTTGATCCCGGATTTCATCGGGCTGGGGCTGGGGCCGTGGCTGCTCGACACGGCGATTCGGCTGGCATGGCAGGGCGGCGCCAAGCGGCTGCTGGTGAACACCTGCACCTTCGACCACCCGAAGGCGCTGCCGCTCTATCAGTCGATGGGCTTCGTGCCGATCCGGCATGTGACGCGCGAGATCCTGGATCCGCGCGTGCAGGGCTGGCTGCCGCGCACGGCGGGTCCGCACATTCCCATCATCGACTAAAGCGAATTTGCATTCGCTTTAGATTCATATGGCCTCATGTGCCGGCCGGGCTTCTGCCGCACGTGCGGCCGGGACCGCCGTCGCGGTCCAAAGCGGATCGAACTCCGCTTTAACTCAGAACCTCGGCGAGCGCGGCGACGAGGGCGCGATTCTCGTCCTCGCGTCCGATGGTGATGCGCAGGCAGTCGGTGAGGCCGTAGTCCTGCGCGCACTTCACCAGGACGCCCCTGTGCGCCAGATGGTCCAGCACCGCCTGCACGCCCAGCGACGGGTCAGTCGGGATGCGGGCCAGGACGAAGTTGCAGACGCTGGGATAGACGCGGACGCCGATCTGCTCCAGCTCATGCCCCAACCACGGGAGCCACATGCTGTTGTGGGCGTGGGTGGCTTCCTCGTGGGCCGTGTCGATCAGGGCGGCGGCGGCGGCGGCCTGGGCGGCGATGCTGACGTTGAAGGGGCCGCGCACCTGATTGATGGCGTCGATCACCGTCTTCGGGCCGTAGGCCCAGCCGACGCGCAGGCCGGCCAGCCCGTGCAGCTTGGAGAAGGTCCGCACCATCAGCACGTTGTCGGAGTTCTCGACCAGTTCCGTCCCGTCGCTGTAGTTGTTGCGGCGGCAATATTCGGCGTAGGCCGCGTCGAGCACCAGCAGCGTGTGCGACGGCAGGCCGGCGCGCAGGCGCTGGACGCTGTCGATCGGGATGTAGGTGCCGGTGGGGTTGTTCGGGTTGGCGAGGAAGCAGATTTTCGTCCGGTCGTTCGCACGGTCGATCATCGCCTCGACGTCGACGGTCAGGTCGCGTTCGGCGGCGACAACCGGCGTGGCGCCGGCCGCGCGAATCGCCTTCAGGAATCCCCGGTAGCCATGCTCGTGGCACAGCACCTCGTCCCCCGGCCCGGCAAAAGCCTGGGTGACGAGGTGGATCATCTCGTCGGAGCCGGCCGAACAGATGACATGGTCGGCGTCCAGTTCGTAGCGCTGCGCGATGGCGTGGCGCAGGCCGTCCTGCGCCCAGTCCGGATAGCGGTGGATCTGCGCCGCCACCTGCCGGTAGGCGTTGAGCGCCTTCTGCCCGGCCCCCAGGGGATTGACCGTCAGCGACAGATCGATCCAGCCGGCCCCGTCCTGCGGCGGCCGCGCGGGGCGGTAGGGCTTGATCTGGCCGATGCAGGGACGAGGGCTCAGCAGCTCCATGAGTGGCTCCGGGTGCGCCTAACGTTCTGTTGCACTGCATAAGAGCCAGATTCCCGCGTCTCTGCCAAGCCCCCAGGTGGTGTGTCCCGCACGCGCCGGCTTCATCCAAGGAGTGTCCAGGACTTGTCAAGGCGTCATGCCGCTTGCAAATATCCCCAGTATACGCGTTAAAAAAGAATTTGATTCATCTTTTTCGAAAGGCAGCTTCGTGCGCGGCAACGTTCATACAATGGCGCTGAAAGCGCCTCGCAAAGCATTTGCAAAATTACTGGCTGCCACGTTGCTATGTGTGCTCCCGTCCTGTGTGCAGACCAGGGTCCCCATGTCCGTGGACGCGTCGGCAAGAACGACAGCCCTTCGCGGGATACATCATGTGGCCGTCATCCCGCTGGACGGGGCCGGGGCAAGCGATGCGGCGGCCCGCCTGGAAACCATGATCGCCGAGGCGCATGCCCGATCGGCTCCGGGAACGGTGCCTGCACCGAAGCTTGTGGACCGTCATGCCATCGATCGGATTCGCACGGAGTTCAACCTTGCCAAGAACAAGGAAGTGAGCAAGGCGACCGCGGTCAATTCGGGAAAGCTTCTTGGCGCCGACGCGTTTCTTCTTCTGCGGGTGACATCGCTTAAAACCGCAAAGCATTTCGACAAGCATCAAGAACCGACATGCGCGGCGTACAGCGAATCCAAAGGTTTCATTAAGATAAAAAAATGCACGAAGTGGGACAAAAAGGACGTCACCTGCACCACCACCACTGGAACCCTGGAAGTTCAACCCCGCCTCATTCGCTCCGAGACGGGGGAAATCATCCTTGCCCGGCCACAGGTCGGTGAAGTTCAGTTCAAACATTGTGATAACACCGGCGAAGCACCAAACGAAGACACGCTACGGTCCATCGCCGTCTTCAACGCGGCGACCGAAATCGGTCGCGACCTTGTTGCCCACCGATATGAAGTTAACGCAGCGTTCAAGCAGGCGCCGGATGGGCTGTCGACGGAACTGCGCGAACGGTTCAACGGGGCGCTTCAATTCGCCCGCGCTCAACGGTTCGACCGCGCCTGCGCCATATTCCAGGACATCTGGGCACAGCAGCCCAATTCGCTTGCCGTCCGCTACAATCTGGCTCTTTGCAAGGAGAAGGACGGAACGGTAACCGAAGCCTTTGCCATGATCGATTCGATCGACCGCGATCTCACTTCGCCCGACAAAGACGTCAACGAGACGCGGGAGCGGCTGCTCTATCGAATCAACCAGAAGGGGGGCAACGCGCTCAGCTCTCGCCGGTGATACGGCTCGATCGATGCGCACCCCAGGGGCGATTCGGCCATGGGGTGCGCCGATCCGATCAGTGGTTCAGAATCTGGCTGAGGAACAGCCGGGTGCGCTCGGACTGCGGGTTGTTGAAGAACTCCTGCGGGTTGTTCTGCTCGACGATTTCGCCGCGATCCATGAAGATGACCCGGTCGGCCACCGACTTGGCGAAGCCCATCTCGTGCGTGACGCAGAGCATGGTCATGCCGTCCTGGGCGAGACCGATCATGACGTCGAGAACCTCCTTCACCATCTCGGGGTCGAGGGCCGAGGTCGGCTCGTCGAACAGCATGATCTTGGGATTCATGCAGAGCGAGCGGGCGATGGCCACGCGTTGCTGCTGACCGCCGGACAGCTGGCCGGGATACTTGTGCGCCTGCTCAGCGATGCGCACACGCTCCAGGTACTTCATGGCCAGCGCTTCCGCCTCGGCCTTCGGTTTCTTACGGACCCAGATGGGGGCCAGCGTGCAGTTCTCCAGCACGGTCAGGTGCGGAAACAGGTTGAAGTGCTGGAACACCATGCCGACCTCGCGCCGGACCAGCTCGATGTTCTTCAGGTTGCCGGTCAGCTCGATCCCGTCGATGACGATGCGGCCCTTCTGGTGCTCCTCCAGCCGGTTCAGGCAGCGGATCAGCGTCGATTTGCCCGAGCCAGAGGGGCCGCAGATGACGATGCGCTCGCCCTTGGCAACCGACAGGTTGATGTTCTTGAGAACGTGAAACTCGCCGTACCATTTGTGCACGCCGAGGCACTGGATGATTTCCCCGCCTTCGGGAAAGGTGCGCGCGTTGCTCAGGGCTTCGGCCATGGTCTTGTGTCTCCCCTACCCTTAACGACGGTGCCCGCGACGCAGGTCGCGTTCCAGCTTCTGGCTGTATTTGGACATGTAGAAGCAGAACACCCAATAGATGACGCCGATGAACAGGTACGCCTCGCGGTAGAAGCCGCGCCAGGCCGGGTCGGTCAGCGCCGCCTTGGCCGTGCCCAGCAGGTCGTAAAGACCGATGATGATGACCAGCGAGGTGTCCTTGAAGAAGCTGATGAAGGTGTTCACCAGCGGCGGAATGGCGATGGCGAGCGCCTGCGGCAGGATGATCTTGCGCATCTTCTGCCAGTAGTTCAGGCCCAGGCCGTCGGCCGCCTCGTACTGCCCCTTGGGGATGGCTTGCAGGCCGCCGCGAATCGCCTCGGCCATGTAGGCGGCGGCGAACATGATGAAGGCGATCTGCGCGCGCAGCAGCTTGTCGATGCTGACGCCGGTCGGCAGGAACAGCGGGAACATGACCGAGGCCATGAACAGCAGACTGATGAGCGGCACGCCGCGGATCAGTTCGATGTAGGTGACCGACATCACCTTGATCGCCGGCATGTCCGACCGGCGGCCGAGCGCCAGCAGGATCGACGCCGGGAAGGCCACGGCAAGGCCGATCACCGACAGGATCAGCGTCAGCGGCAGGCCGCCCCAGTTGGTGTTCTCCACATAGGTCAGGCCGAAGACGCCGCCCCACATCAGGATCGCCACCGAAGCGAACCCCGCCGCCCACAACAGCCCCAGCCACCACTTCCAGAAGCGGCGGTCGCAGCTGACGAGGAGCAGCGTGATGAAGATCGCGATGGTCAGCAGCGGGCGCCATTGCTCGTTGTACGGGAAGGTCCCGAACAGGATGAAGCGCAGCTTCTCGCTGAGGAAGGCCCAGCAGGCGCCGCCGTTGGTGCGGCATTCCTGGGGCGTGGCGTCGAAGCCGTTGGCGCCGACGATCAGCCAGTCGAGCAGCGGCGGAATCGCGCGCGCCAGCCCGTACAGGATGAGCACCGTCAAAAGCGCGTTGTACCAGGTGTTGAACAGGTTGTTGCGCAGCCACGCGACGGGGCCGACGGTGCTGGCCGGCGGACGCTCGTCCGGAATGCTGCCGGTGTGGACGCTCTCGGTCATGTCCGTCAACGCTCCACCAGCGCGATGCGCTTGTTGTACCAGTTCATGAAGATGGAAATGCCGAGGCTGATGGTCAGGTAGGTCCCCATGATCATCGCCACGCCCTCGATCGCCTGACCGGTCTGGTTCAGCGTCGTGTTGGCGATGGAGACCAGATCCGGGTAGCCGATGGCGAGCGCCAGAGAGCTGTTCTTGGCGAGGTTTAGATACTGGCTGGTCAGCGGCGGCACGATGACGCGCAACGCCTGCGGCAGCACCACAAGCCGCAGCGTCTCGGTGCTGGGCAGGCCGAGCGCGCGGGCGGCTTCCGTCTGGCCCCAGTTGACGGCCAGGATGCCGCTGCGCACCACCTCGGCGATGAAGGCGGCGGTGTAGACGGTCAGGCCGACCAGGATCGCGAAGAACTCCGGCGTGACCACCGCGCCGCCGCGGAAGTTGAAGCCGGCCAGTTCGGGCACGTCGAGCGCCGTCGGCATGCCGCCACCGATGTAGGCGATCAGCGGAAAGCCGATCAGCAGACCGAGCGTCGTCCAGCCGGTCAGGAAGGACTGCCCGGTCCGGGCCTGCCGGTCCTTGGCCCAGCGGCGCACGAAGATCGCGACGATCACCGCCAGCGCAAGGCCGATCCCCATGACCTTCCACACCGGATCGGCCGCCGGAATGGGTACGAACAGGCCGCGCTGCGACAGGAACACGCCCGGAATCGGATTCAGCGCCTGCCGCACCGGCGGCATGCTTTCCGTCACGAGCGCGTACCAGAAGAACAGCTGGAGCAGCGGCGGGACGTTGCGGACGACCTCGACATAGACGGAGGCCAGCTTGGCGATCAGCCAGTTGCTGGACAGGCGCGCGATGCCGATCACCGTGCCCAGGATGGTGGCCAGGACGATGCCGAGAATCGAGACCTTCAGCGTGTTCAGCACGCCGACCAGGAAGGCCCGGCCGTAGCTGTCGCGCGGGCTGTAGTCGATCAGGCTCTCGCCGATGCCGAAGGACGCCTCGCGCTCCAGAAACCCGAAGCCTGTGGCGATGGACCGCCGCGCCAGGTTGTCGAGCGTGTTGGCGATCAGATACCAGCCGACCGCGACGACGATGCCAACCACCAGGATCTGGTAGAAGATGGCCCGAAACGTCGGGTCGCTGAGGGAAAACGACATTCCACCCTGCGCGGCTCCGCGCCGGGTGTCCCGGGTCTCGCTCGCCACGGTTCTCTCCCCTCACCCGTCATGGGCCGATGCCGCCGGACGCCTCCCGGACATCCGCGCATGGGCACCACGACACATTCGTCTCCCAGCGGCACAGGCGCGGGGCTTTTGTTTCTGCCGCCCTTCGCGCCGCCACACTTGCGAAGTCATGACGGGGACCGCCCGCCTCCCTGCGGTGGACGGTCCCCGTCATCAAGAGTTTACCGGATCGGCATCGCGTACTGCAGACCGCCGTTGGTCCACAGGGCGTTCAGGCCGCGCTCCAGCTTCAGCGGGGTCTTCGGACCGACGTTGCGGTCGAAGATCTCGCCGTAGTTGCCCATCGTCTTGATCACGTTGTAGGCCCACTTCTCATC
>JAEZID010000489.1 GCA_023416195.1 Pseudomonadota bacterium
CGCGGAAGATGTCGGTGATCATCTCCTCGTTCGTCGGGCCGAACAGCATCTCGCGCTCGTGACGGTCGGTGATGCGCAGCATCTCCTTGCCGTAATCGTCGTAGCGGCCGCTTTCCTTCCACAGCTCGGCCGACTGGATGGTCGGCATCAGCAGTTCCTGCGCGCCGGCGGCGTCCTGCTCCTCGCGGACGATCTGCTCGATCTTCTTCAGAACCCGGTGGCCCAGCGGCAGCCAGGCGTAGATCCCGGCGCTGGTCTGCCGGATCATCCCCGCCCGCAGCATCAGGCGGTGCGAGACGATCTGCGCTTCGGTCGGGGTCTCCTTGAGGGTGGGCATGAAGAAGGTGGACAGCCGCATGGCTCTGCTCTCGGTTTCGAGGTTTTTGGTGCCGGGAATCGGGACAGGGACTTTAGGAAGGACCGGGGGGAAAGTCCATCCTCACCGCAATCCCACTCATCGGGCGGCGCGGCAGAGCGCGTACAGCTGCGCCTCGCCCGGCCCGCCGACCGGCTGGCCGTTGAAGAACAGCCGGTCGCCGTCGAGCGTCAGCGTGCCGACCTCCGTGTCGCCCGGCAACCCGCGGGATGGAACGGCAAGGCCCATGCGCCGGGCGAGGCTCAGCGTGACCGGGATGTCGAACCGCTCCATCGGGGCCGCCGCCCCGGCCGAGCCCGGCAAGTCCGCCGGGGCGACCGCGCGCCCCTTCCCGTCCACGCCCGGCGTGTAGTCCACGTCCGGCGCCGGCCGGTGGCGCGGCAGATATTGGCAGACGGACAGGTCGATTTGCGCAAGGGCCGCGCCGGGAAAGGCCAGCGTCACCATCAGGATGCACGCCGCCAGGATGCACGCCGCCCGCCGCATGGCCGACCTCAGGGCTGCTGCGCGACCGCGCGCGTCGGCATGGCCTTCCAGTAGATGGACAGGTAAGGCATGCCCTTCTCCGCCTCTTCCTGGGTCCGCGCGGACTGCCGGATGTATTTGCCGATGAAGGCCTTGTCCACGTGCTCCATGTCCACCGCGGCCTTCAGGACCATAAACTCGCCGATCCGGTCCGGCAGGTTGTAATGCCATTTCTGAAGGCAGTCGGAGGTCACGCCCGGCTTCGCCTGCTCGTTGCCGCTCAGGTAGAATTCCTGATGGTGGTACTGGGTGATTTCCTTCCAGGCCTGGGCCAGCCGCCCCGGCTTGACGCGGATCAGCCCCTTGAACACCTTGACGTCGTCGTGGAACAGCGGCAGGTAGCCGCGCCGCTCCGCCAGTTGGGTCAGCATGGTGCAGAGGCCGGCCATCACGTCACCCTCGCCGGATTCCGAAGGCTTGGATTCCGGCTTCTCCGGCGCCTTGCGGCCGAACAGGGAACTGAGGAAGCCCTTCTTCTTTGGCGGGGGGGCCGAGGCGGCGCTGTCCGCGCCCACCTTCCGCTCGCCCCAGAGGGAATCCCAGGCATAGTCCCAAGCCGTGAAGATGGCGTTGGAGCGGTCGTCCAGGACCGTCAGCAGATACTCGCGGCCGTCGCGCGGCCAGTCCACATCGCCGACGATGGCGCGCACCGGACGGCGGCTCAGCACCACGGGGAAAATACCGACGCGGATGAGTTCCGCGTAAAGCTCCTGAAAGGACGGCGTCAGGGCGAAGGGAAGCTTGGAACCGGGCTGCTGGTCGGGCGTGAGCAGCTCCATGTTCTTCTTGGTGCGCTCCAGCATTTCGGTCAGGAGAACCGCCGCGAACTGATCCAACTTCTCGTTTTCATTCGCGGTCATCGACGCCTCGACATCACTCTCCCTGTCGCCGCCTGCGATGTCGCGACCGCGCACGGCAAAAACGTAGGAGCGGACCGGCAACCCCACGCCATACCCTACTCCTTCGTAGTCGATATATAGTTACCGAGTAAACCGTTAATTCTGTCTGTAGGAAAACACGAAACCTCACGTGACCGGCCCAACGGTTCAACCGGGCTCTGTGGAACGATGGACTGGCGCGAAAAAACCGCGCGGCGGAACGCAGCGCGGCCCGAGGTTAGGGAGGAATTGCCGCCAAGCGTCGGAACGAAGGGAAAGCCCCCTCGTCACGCACAAGACTCTGACCCCGCAATGGCATGCCGACAAGTCAAAATCCGGACCAATCCAAGTTACCGAGCAGTATTTCGCCCTATCCGCACAGACTGGGTGCTGTTGACTACGGCGTAGAAAGGCTTTCGCCCATGGCAGGGACGTCATAACCCGCAAATCCCCAGCGTATGGCCTCCATCCAGGGCGGATTCATGCCTTCCACCATCGCCCATACGGGGCAGTCAGGCTGGTGCGCGCCGGGCAGGTAGCCGAGGCTCATCAGAAACTCCCCGACGATCTCTCCGCCGGTGAAGCGGAAGGTTCGCTTGAACAGCTTCACCCACTCCGCCTTGCTCAGCGGGTGGTGGGCGCGCAGCCAACCGTCGAAGGACCCGTATTCCGCGCGCAAGGCGACGATCCGTCGGGCGTTCTCGATGGCGGCCTCGATCTTCAGCCGGTTGCGGATGATGCCGGCGTCGGCGATCAGGCGCATCCGCTCCGCCTCGCCATAGCCCGCGACCCGGTCCACGTCAAAGCCGTCGAAGGCGGCGCGAAAGGCATCCCGTTTCTTCAGGATGGTCAGCCAGGACAGGCCGGCCTGGTTGATCTCCAGCACCAGCCGTTCGAACAGCACCCGGTCGTCGGTGCTGGGAAAGCCGTACTCGGTCTCATGGTACGGACCGTGGAAGGGATGGCCGGGCGCCGCTTGGCAGTAGGTCAGGCTCATGGCGCACCCATTTCCTTGGCCATTTCGCGGAAAGAGATCAGATCCGACTGGACCAGCGCGAAGATGCCCAGCCAGACCACCGCCGCGACCAGCGTCGTGACGGCGAATTTCAGGAGGATGCGGGGGCGCTCCGGCGCGCTGTCGGCCATGCCCGGCTCCGGCGTGTCCGGCGCCCGCACGCCCCAGGGCAGCACCGCGAACAGCACCACCCACCAGACGACCACATAGACGGAGATCCCCGTCACCAGCCCCATCGCACCCTCCCCTTAAAGGAGCACCCAAAAGGAGTATTCGGGGTT
>JAEZID010000567.1 GCA_023416195.1 Pseudomonadota bacterium
GCTCGGGGTTCGGTGGTCATCGAATGGTCTCCGGTTCGTCGGCAGGCGCCCGGCACGAGGCTGCCCGGCGCAGCTTCGGCGAAGTTTCCGATGTTGTCGATCCACTGTTCGCGGAGGGCCGGCCAGGAGGCGGCGGATCGTCACCCGGCGGCGGCGGCGGCCGTGGCGGAAGCCGGCTCGGGAACGGCCTCCCCGGCGGTCTCTTCCTCCGTGCCGATGGCGTTCTCCCACTTGGCGACCACCGCCGTGGCGATGGCGTTGCCCAGGACGTTGGTCGCCATGCGGCCCATGTCCAGGAAGTGGTCGATGCCCAGGATCAGCAGGATGCCGGCTTCCGGCAGGCCGAACATGGGCAGGACGGCGGCGACCACCACCAGCGAGGCGCGCGGCACGCCGGCGATGCCCTTGCTGGACACCATCAGCACCAGCAGCATGACGATCTGCTGCTCGATGGTGAGCGGCAGGTCGAATGCCTGGGAGATGAACAGCGCCGCGAAGGTCGTGTAGATCATCGACCCGTCGAGGTTGAAGGAATAGCCCAGCGGCAGGATGAAGCCGACGACCCGTTCCTTGACGCCGAAGCGCTGAAGCTGCTCCATCACGCGCGGGTAGGCGGACTCGCTCGACGCGGTGGAGAAGCCCAGCAGGATCGGCTGGCGGACCGCCTTGACCAGACGGAACACGTCCTTGCGCAGAACCAGGAACCCCGCCCCGATCAGCACCGCCCACAGCACCGCCAGCGTCGCGTAGAAGCTGCCCATGAACTTGCCGTAGACCAGCAGCACGCCCAGGCCCTGCGTCGCGACCACGTTGGCCACGGCGGCGAACACGCCGATGGGGGCGAAGCGCATGACGTAGTCGGTGACCTTCAGCATCACCGGCACCACCTCCTCGATGGTCTGCGCCAGCATGCCCGCCTTGGTGTCGCGCAACTGCCCCAGCGCCAGACCGAAGAAGACCGAGAACACCAGGATCTGCAGGATCTCGTTGTTCGCCATGGCCTCCACGATGTTGCGCGGGAAGACGTGGGTGATGAAGTCCTTCAGGTTCAGCGCCGAGGTCTTCAGGCCGGCCGAGGCCCCGGCGTCGGGCAGCGGCACGTTCATGTCGGCGCCCGGCTGCAACAGGTTCGCGAAGACCAGGCCGATGGCGAGCGAGGCCAGCGACGCCATCAGGAACCACCCCACGGCCTTGCCGCCGATCCGGCCGACGGCGCGGGCGTCGCCCATGCCGGCCATGCCCGCGACCAGAGTCGCGAAGATCAGCGGCGCGATGATCATCTTGATCAGGCGCAGGAAGATATCGGTCACCATGGCGAAATAGCCGGCGATCTCCTTGGCCGCCGCCGGGCTGACCAGAAGATGGACGGCGTATCCGACCAGGATGCCCAGCACCATGGCCGCGATGATCAGGGTCGTCTGCTTGTTCGTGTTCATCATACCTCACCTGCCCCGGTACGGACGCCTGGCCGGGGATTCGGGCAACCAGCGAAAGAGGACCTCGACGGCCCTCTTCAACCGCCCTGGCCTAACCGATGCGCGGTTTCGGCGCGGTGACAATTCCATTCGATCTGCGCACGCCAGCCATCCGGCGCGCAACGTCGGACCGTCAACGCATTCGAAGGGACTTTTGGAGACGGCGCCGGTCAAGAGGAAGGACAGCCCCCCTCAGCCCTCCTCAAACCGCGGTCCGGTGCCGCTCGATGCAGGTGCGCAGCACCTCATCCATGGGCCGCGACCACCAGCGGTTGGAGAAGATCTCGACCTCCGCGTGGCCCTGGAAGCCATGGGCCTCCATCCAACCGCGAATTTTCGGGATGTCAATCACGCCGTCGCCCATCATCCCCCGGTCGAGCAGCAGGTCGGTCGTCGGCACCAGCCAGTCGCAGACATGGAAGGCCAGCAGCCGGTCGCGGCCGGCGCGGGCGATCTGCGCCTCCAGCTCCGGGTCCCACCAGACGTGGTACACGTCCACCGCCGCGCCCAGCGCCCCCGTCCGCCCCGGATCCAGCCGGTCGCAGAGGTCGAGCGCGTGGCGCATGCCGTTCACGCAGGCGCGGTCGGCGGCGTACATCGGGTGCAGCGGCTCGATGGCCAACGGCATGCTGACGCTGCGGGCGTACTCAAGCAACGCGGATATCCCATCCTCGACCATGGCCCGCGCCCGGGCGATGTCCTTGCTGGGCGCCGAGCCGGGGCGTGAGAACTGCGGCAGGCCGCCGACCACCAGCACCAGACAGGCCGCGCCCAGCGCCTTCGCCTCGTCCACCGCGCGGCGGTTGTCGTCGCGGACCTCGGCGCGGCGGGACGGGTCGGCCGGGAACATGCCGCCCCGGCAATAGCCGGACAGTTCCAGGTCCGCCGCGCGCACCGCCCGCGAGGCGCGCTCCAGCCCAACCGCCGCCACCTGATCCCGCCAGGGGGAGATCGCGCGGACGCCGTGCCGGGCACAGGCTTCGACGATCTGAACGAGGTCGCCCTGTGCCTTCACCGTGGCGGTGTTGATCGACAGCCACCGGTGATCGCCCGAGAAATCCCGTGGGGAGACGTCGCGCATCACACCGCCTCGATCCCGCGCACCGCCAGCACGTCGGC
The DNA here is from genome assembly GCA_023416195.1 of Pseudomonadota bacterium. GTDB lineage: Bacteria > Pseudomonadota > Alphaproteobacteria > Azospirillales > Azospirillaceae > Azospirillum. The sequence continues at coordinate 2,595 of JAEZID010000567.1, forward strand.
CATCCGCCACACCGCCTCTTGCGGGTCGCGCAGCAGGCCGGCCTTGTCGGCGAGCCTGAAGACCTCCACCAGATGCAGGGTGGACCGGGCGCTCTCCTGCCCGCCGACCATGGTGAAATGATCCTGGTGGCCGTTCAGGTAGGCCATGAACACCACGCCGGTCTTGTAAAAGCGCGTCGGCGCCCGGAAGATGTGGTGCGACAGCGGCACGGTCGGCTCCAGGATGCGGTGGAACGTCGCCGTGTCGCCCTGGGCCAGCGCCGCCAGCGCCGCCGAGGCGGCCGGCGCGATGGCGTCGAAGATGCCGAGCAGCGCGTGACTGAAGCCCCGCTCGTCGCCCGCGATCAGTTCCGCGTAGTTGAAGTCGTCGCCGGTGTACATGCGCACGCGCCCGTCAAGCCGGCGCCGCATCGCAATCTCCCTGTCCTTGTCGAGGAGCGATATCTTCACCCCGTCCACCTTGGCGGCGTTGTCGTTGATGATCGCCACCGCCGTGTCCATGGCGGCGTCGAGGTCGTGCGTGCCCCAATAGCCGGCCAGCGCCGGGTCGAACATGTCGCCCAGCCAGTGGATGATGACCGGTTCCCGAACCTGGGACAGGATGCGGGAATAGACCCTCGCGTAATCCTCCGGCGAGCGCGCCACGCGGGCCAGCGCCCGCGACGCCATCAGGATGATGCGCCCGCCCAGCGCCTCCACGGCCGAGACCTGCTCCTCATAGGCGCGGATCACGTCGTCGATAGAGCGGGCGTCCTCCGGCGCCAGATGGTCGGTGCCGGCCCCGCTGAACACCAGCCCGCCGCGCGGCCTGGCGGCGGCCAGCGAGCGGCGGATCAGCTCCAGCGAGGCCGCCCAGTCCAGCCCCATGCCGCGCTGCGCGGTGTCCATCGCCTCCGCCACGCCGAAGCCGAGGTCCCAAAGGTGCTCGCGAAAGGCGATGCTGCGGTCCCAGTCGATGGCCGGGGTCAGCCACGGGTCGGTGTCGGCCAGCGGGTCGGCCACCACATGCGCGGCGGCGAAGGCGACGCGGTTGAGCGGCCCGGCGATCTTGCCGGGAAAGCCGCGCGCTTCGGCGACCTCATACGGCTCCAGGGTGCGGTCGGGGCGCGGCAAGCGGATTGTCAGGGAGGTGGGAAGGGACATGGCTCACGCCTCCAGCGCCGGGACGTCGATCCACCGGCGCTCCTTCCAGCTTGCCAGCGCCGCCTCGACCAGCTGCACGCCCTTGGCGCCCTCCATCAGCGTGTAGCGGTAGGGGGCGCCCTCGCAGAGGTGGCGGATGAACATCTCCCACTGCGCCTTGAAGCCGTTGTCGAAGGGCTGGTTGTCCGGCACCGCCGCCCAGCTGTCGTAGAAGTCCAGAGTCTGCCGCTGGTCGGGGTTCCACACCGGGCGCGGGGTGGCGGCGCGCGGCTGGATCACGCAGTCGTGCAGCCCCGCCACCGCCGATCCGAGCGTGCCGTCGGCGTGGAAGGTGACGAGGTCGTCCCGGTACACGCGCGTCGTCCAGGAGGAGTTCATTTGCGCGATCACCCCGCCTTCCAGCTGGAAGGTGGCGTAGGCCGCGTCGTCGGCGGTGGCCTCATACCGGCGGCCCCGCTCGTCCCAGCGTTCGGGGATGTGGGTGGCGCCCAGGCAGGAAACGCTGCGCACCGCGCCGAACAGGTTGTCCAGCACGTAGCGCCAATGGCAGAGCATGTCGAGGATGATGCCCCCGCCCTCCTCCGCCTTGTAGTTCCAGCTTGGCCGCTGCGCCGGCTGCCAATCGCCCTCGAACACCCAATAGCCGAACTCGCCGCGCACCGACAGCAGCCGTCCGAAGAAGCCGCTCTCCCTCAGCATGCGCATCTTCTGAAGGCCCGGCAGGAACAGCTTGTCCTGCACCGTGCCGTTCTTCAGCCTGAGTTCCCCGGCGAGCCGGACCACCTTCAGCGCCTCGGCGAGGGTGGTGGCGATGGGCTTCTCGCAATAGACGTGCTTGCCGGCGCGCATGGCGCGCTCCAGCAGCATGGGGCGCATCTGCGTGGTGCCGGCGTCGAAGAACAGCTCGTCCTCGGGGTTCGCCAGCGCCCGGTCGAGGTCGTCGGTCCAGCGTTCGACGCCGTGCGTCTCGGCCAGCGCGCGGATCTTGTCGGCGTTGCGGCCGACCAGGATCGGGTCGGGCATGACGCGGGTGCCGTCGGACAGCGCGACGCCGCCCTGCGCCCGGATGGCGAGGATGGAGCGGATCAGGTGCTGGTTCATTCCCATGCGGCCGGTCACGCCATGCATGACGATCCCAAGACGACGCGTGCTCATGGAACGGACTCCTCGATGACGGCCGGGATGGCGAGCGGTGGCAGGCTGTCCCAGCGCGGCTCGGCCGCGTGGGCGAAGCCGGGGACGCGAAGCGGGGCGGTCGGCAGGGCGCCGCCGTCCACCTTCAGGCGGACGTGCCCGCCGCCGCGGGTGTAGAAGCCGGGATGCGTGCGGAAGAAATCCTCGGCCTCGGCGTCGGGCGCCCCGGCGAAGCCGCCTGCATACTGGTGGCCGTTGCGTTCGGCGTGGCCGATGCCGAGCAGCGCCACCAGCGCGGTGTCCTGCTGCACGGACAGCCCGGCCTGGCAGGTCAGGTCCTCGGCCGCGATGATGTGGCGGGACCCGTCGCCGTTCCACGCCGCGCAGCGGGCGGCGTTCAGCACCGCCTTGTAGAGCCCCTTGCAGGATTTGGACGAGACGCCGCGATAGCCCACGGCGCGGGCCTGCGGAAAGGCGGCGTAGGAATCGTCGGACTCGTCGATGATGACGGTGTGGCGCGCGCCGAGCGGCCCGAGCGGTTCGTCCGGCACCCGTTCACGGGCGATCGGCTGCTCGACGTAGAGGAGATTGCGGCGGAAGGCGGCGAGGTCGGGTGCGGCCTCCATCGCATCGAGGAAGGCGCCGAGCGCCGCCGTGTCGGAATACTGCTCGTTGCCGTCCAGCGTGGCGCGGTAGCCGCCGGGCATCGCGTCGAGCACGGCGGCGACGGCGCGCAGCCGGGCGATGTCGGCGGCCGGGTCGCCGCCCAGCTTGATCTTGAAATGGCGGAGGCGGTTGCCCCCTCCCCATCCCTCCCCCGCTTCGCGGGAGAGGGGGTCTGCCGCCGGAGCGGCGGAGTTCCCTCCACCTCGAAGAGGGGGAGGGTTAGGGAGGGGGCCGGCTCCGACCAACGCCCGCAGTTCCTCGGGATCGTCCAGCAGCCCAACCGTATGCCGCAGGCTCACCGCCTCCAGCGGCCGCAGCCCCCTGAGGAAGCCATCCAGGTCGAAGCCTGCCAAATCCGGCGTCAGCCGCGCGTCGATGCCCGCGATGTTCGCGGCCATCCCCGTGAAAAAATCCACTCCCACCGCCCGCAGCAGCCCGTCGAGCACCGCCTTGTCGATCTGCGCCGGACCATAGGCGGCGGTCAGCCGCGTCTCGCCCGCCGCCAGACAGGCCGCCTCCTGGCCCTCCCGCGCCTCCGCGTGGAGCGCGAAAGCGGTCGCTGGCCGCGCGACGGCCAGATACGCCTCCCGCGCCAGCACCAGCGACCGCCGCAGCCCGTCCACGGTTTGCGCCGGGCTGCGCTGCGGACGTTTGTCGAACCAGCGGGGCATCATCATCTCGGCCGTGCAGCCCCACGCCTCGCCGCCGCCCTCCACCGCCACCAGCGTGCGGACGAAGGCCTGCGGCGCCTCATCCACGGTCACGGCCCCGAAGCGGAAAGGTTTGACGAAGCGCACCGGCCGTTCGAACAGTTCGACGGCCCGGATGCGAAGCCTGGGCGCGTCCATCAGTCCAACTGTCCCTGCGTGTAGAAATGCGCGCGGATCCTCTGCGTCAGCCGCACGAAGACCGGATCGCCCATGACGTCCAGCGTGCGCGGGCGCGGCAGCGGCACGTCGTAAGTGGCGGCGATGGTGCCCGGCCGCTCGCTCATCACCATCACGCGGTCGGCGAGGAACACCGCCTCGGGAATCGAGTGGGTGATGAGCAGCACGGTCTTGCCGGTCTCGTGCTGGATGCGCTGAAGCTCGATGTTCATGCGCTCCCGCGTCATGGCGTCGAGCGCGCCGAACGGCTCGTCCATCAGCAGGATCTTCGGGTCGTGCACCAGCGCCCGGCACAGCGACGCGCGCTGCTGCATGCCGCCGGACAGCTGCCACGGGTACTTGTTGGCGAAGCCCTCCAGCCCGGTCATGCGCAGCAGGGCCCTGGCCCGCTCCAGATACTCCTCGCGCGGCAGGCCGCGCACCTCGACCGGCATCATGACGTTGCGCAGCACCGACCGCCACGCCAGCAGCACCGGGCTCTGGAACACGATGCCGACGTCGTCGTGCGGCTCCCGGATCTCCGTGCCCTCGATGCGGATGGCGCCGGCGGTCACCGGCAGCAGGCCGGCGACCATCTTCAGCAGCGTCGATTTCCCGCAGCCCGAGGGGCCGACGACGACCAGGAACTCGCCCTCCCGGATGTCGAAGGTCAGCGGTTGCAGGGACGGCACCTCGCCGTCACGCGTGCGGTAGGTCTTCGACACGCCCTCGACCCGGATCAGGGTCTGCGGCGTCCGCTGCGCCGTCTCCGGCGGTTCCCCAACCAACTTCAGATGCGATGACGCCATCCCCGGCTCTCCGCGTGCGCGCCAAATCACTGGCTGGAGCCCATGGCCGCCGAGCCCGGCAGATAGGCGTTGGTGTAGTAGCCGGCAACCTTGTCCCTGGCCGAGGCGTCCAGCCCGCCGTACTGCACCAGCAGATCGACGGATTCCCGCATGTTGTCCTCCGACACGCGGAAGGGCTGGCTGCTCCGGCCGTCCGGGTCCTTGTAGAGGGGGATGGTCAGCTCGAAGCCTTCCGTCAGGGTGGCGATCTGGCCGCCCTTGGGGTTGGCGTTCAGGATCGCCTGGGCCGCCGCCTTCGGGTCCTTGGAGGCTTCCTCGACCGACTTGGCCGCCGCCGCCATGAAGCGCCGCACGAGGTCCTCCTTCTCCTGCACGTAGCCGGTGTTCGCCACGATGCCGGAGCTGACCATCTTGATGCCGTAGTCGGCGAAGCGGATCGGCGTCACCGACTTGCCGGTGGCGTCCTTGATCTTCATGGACTGGTCCATGACATAGCCCAGCAGCAGATCGGCTTGCCCGTTGATGACGGCGTTCAGCTTGGTCTGCGCGTCGCCCGACACGACGCGGAAGTCGCTTTCCTTCAGGCCGGTCTTCTTCAGGAACAGCGGCCAGATCTGCGACATGGAATCGCCGGGCGTGACGGCGACGGTCTTGCCCTTGATGTCCTCGGGCTTGCGGATGTTCTTGTCGGTGAAGCCCATGGCCGACATGGGGCTGGTCTGCAACAGCACGCCCGTCGCCACCAGCGGCGCGCCCTTGGCCGCCGCCTTGATCATGGTCGGCACGTCGATGTAGCCGAAGTCGGCGGTCTTCGCCGCGACCGCCTGCGCCGTCACCGCCGAGCCGCGCCCCTCCTGGATGTCGAGTTCGATGCCCTGATCGGCGAAATAGCCCTTCTCCTTGCCGTAGTAGAAGGGGGCGTGCTCGCCGTAGACGTACCAGTTCAGCATCAGCGTGACCTTGTCGGCGGCGGACGCCGGCCCTGAAACGGCCAGCCCTGAAACGAACGACGCGGCGAACAGCGCGGCGGCGGCCGCGAACAGAGCCTTCCTCATGCGAACCCTCCCGTTTTCCCTTGGTTTTGCGTCAGCGTCAGGCGGTGGCGACGACAAGGTGGCGCTGGCTCGCGTGCCAGGGGATGGCCAGCCGCTCGACGACGTCGATGATCCAGAAGAGCACCACGCCGATCAGCGCCAGCACGATCAGGGCCGCGAACATGGTCGGCAGCTCGAAATTGCCGATGGAGCGCTGGAGCACGAAGCCGATGCCGGAGTTGGAGCCGACGAACTCCCCGACCACCGCCCCGACCACCGCCAGCGTGATCGACACCTTCAGCCCGGCGAAGATGGCCGGCAGCGCGTGCGGCAGGCTGACCATGCGGAAGGTCTGGAGGCGCGACGCCTTCATGGAGCGCGCCAGATCCATCATGTCCTGATCCACCGACTTGAACCCCTGCACTGCCGACACGACGATGGGGAAAAAGCCCAGCAGAAAGGCCGAGATCACCTTCGGCACGATGCCGAAGCCGAACCACACGACGAACAGCGGCGCGATGGCGACCTTCGGGATCGACTGCGAGAAGACCAGCAGCGGGTAGACATAGGCCTCCACCGTGCGCGATCCGGCGATCAGCATGGAAATCGGGATGCCGAACGCCACCGACAGCGCGAAGCCGCCCAGCGTCGCCAGCGTGGTCGGCACGGCGGCGGCAAGCAGCGTGTCCCACTGGTCGATCAGCGCCAGCGCCACGTCCGTCGGCGCCGGCACCAGATAGGGCGGGATCGCCAGGACGCGCACCGTCACGTCCCACAACACGGTGAGCAGAACCAGGAAGATCAGCGGCCGAAGCCAGCCCGAATTCAGCACGCGTTCCAGCGTGCCCGCGCCCTGTCGGCGGTCCATGCGCTCCTCCCCGCCGGGGCGCGCTGTTCTGGCCGCTGTTCTGGCGTGCGCGTTTTAACCGGCTGGTTAAAAGCTACAGGGCGTCCGCGGGGTCCGTCAATTCGCCAAGATGGGTATGCTGATTGTCGGTTATGCGAACATTTTAGGGCCGCAGCGCCGACAGCACCAGTTCGGTCATGTGGGCGAGACGCTCGTCCTTGGCCGGCTGGGCCAGCAGGTCGCGGCCGAAGATCGCCGACAGCGTGTGCGCGTTCGACAGGTAGAAATAGGCCAGCGCCGCGATGGAAATGTAAAGCTGCACCGGATCCATTCCCGGCCGGAAGACGCCCTCCGCCTCGCCCCGCTTCAGCACGTCGGCGATCAGCAGCACGAAGGGGGAATGCATGGATTGGACGTTCCGCGATCCCTTCAGGTGCTTGGCCCGGTAGATGTTCTCGTTGTTGAGCAGCGCCAGGAACTCCGGATGCTCGATGAAATACTGCCAGGTGAAGGCGATCAGGCGGGCGATGGCGTCGGACGGCGCGAGTTTCTCCAGGCTCAGTTCGCGCTCGGCCGCGCGGATGTCGGCGTAGGTCGCCTCCAGCACGGCGAGGTACAGGCCCTCCTTGTTGCCGACGTGGTAGTAGAGCATGCGCTTGTTCGTGCCGGCGGCTTCGGCGATGCGGTCCACGCGCGCTCCGCCCAGCCCGTACCGGGCGAATTCGTCGCGCGCCGCCGCCAGGATGCGCGCGCGCGTGCCCTCCGGGTCGCGCGACACCGCCGTCTTGCGCCGGGACGCCGGACGGGGAGCCTTGGGCTTGCTCAGGGTATCCACCGGCTGCGCTCCTCCCACTCCATACGGCCACCATAGCATGGCGCACCGCCGCCCGGCGCCTCCCCCGAAAGGCGGTCCATAGGGGGCTTGTCCGCCGTCCGCTCTTGCCGCACCCTGCCCGCAAAACAGAGTCCTTCGCAACGACGGGAGGTCGAGGGTGAGCACGGATGTTTCCACGGAATGGATCGCGTTGACGGCGGCGGACGGGCACCGTTTCGACGCCTACCGGGCCGCTCCGCGCGGCACGGCGCGTGGCGCGCTGGTGGTGCTGCCGGAAATCTTCGGCATCAACCCGCACATCCGCCGCGTCTGCGACGGCTTCGCCGCCGCCGGCTACGCCACGCTGGCCCCGGCGCTGTTCGACCGGACCGAACGCAAGGTTGAACTGGGCTACGACGACGCCGGCCGCACGCGCGGCATCGGCCTGATGACGTCCATGGACACCGAAAAGACGCTGCTGGACGTGCAGGCGGCGCTGGCCGAACTGGGGGATACGGCGGTGGTCGGCTATTGCTGGGGCGGCTCGCTGGCGTGGCTGGCAGCGGCGCGCCTGCCGGTGCGGGCGGCCGTCGGCTATTACGGCGGCCAGATCGGCAAGACCCTCGACTTGGTGCCCAAGGCGCCGACGCTGCTGCATTTCGGCGAGAAGGACCAGAACATCCCGCTCTCCGTCGCCGAGGGCGTGCGGCAACGTCACCCGGCGGTGATCGTCCACACCTATCCGGCCGGACACGGCTTCAACTGCGACGAGCGGGCGAGCTTCGACGCCGACAGCGCGGCGCTGGCGCTGCGCCGCACGCTGGGCCTGCTGGACGCGGCCTTTTAAAGAGCATCGCCAAGCGCGCCAGCTTGCGTGGGGCTGTCTCCGGCCAAAGCGTGCGCGAAGGCGGCGATGCCTTGAATGCCGTCCCCGGTCAATGCGTAGGTTCCCTTGGCTACGCGCTCGAACCACCCATACACGTTGCGCTGAAGAATTGCCGACACGTCCTTCGGCGCGCCCGCCGCGCGCAGAGCCTTCAGAGTCATCGGCCCGTCGCCCAGCAGCCGCGCGCAGCGCAGCGCGTCCTGCCGGTAGGCGGTGACGATGGGCACGCGGGTGGAGCCTCCCCGGTTGGGATCCCCCACGCGCTTCCTGTGTTCGCCGAGCAGGCGGGCGGTGCGCTTGCGGTCCTTGCGCGGCGTGTAGGGGACGGGGTCGAGCAGGACATCCACCTGATGCCCTTCGGCGCGCGCGGTATCGACGATCAGCAGACCGACGCCCAGCCGGCGGCAAAGCTTGCGGACGCCGCTGTCGAGGGGCGACGGCCCGCTGGTTTTCCGGCCGGGCTGGGGGACGGCGAGATAGACGGTGTCGGTCAGCGCCAGCCGGTCCACGCCCTGGAGCAGCAGATCCAGCGTGAAGCGCTTCTTCAACTCGACGATCAGCGGGGGTTCGTCCGCGCGGACGGCGACGATGTCGCAACCCTGGACTTCCGCCTTCACATCATAGCCCTGGGCTTCGAGGAAGGCTTTGACGGGGGCGTAGAGGTCGGTTTCGGCGGTGATGGGCACGGGGAAACATTCCGAGACGGGTCCCCACCCTAACCCTCCCCCGGCCCGCAGGGGAGGGGAAAAGAAAAAGGCGCCCTGCGGCGCCTTTTTCAATGCCTTCCCAAGGGGCAGAGGGCCGGTTACGCCGCGACCTTCTGCTTGCGCAGGATCGCCAGGATGTCCGAGGCGGCCTTCGGGATGTTGGTGCCGGGGCCGTAGATCGCCGCCGCACCGGCCTTGTACAGGTAGTCGTAGTCCTGGGGCGGGATGACGCCGCCGCAGACGACCAGGATGTCACCGGCGCCCTGCTTGCGCAGTTCCTCGACCAGCTGCGGCACCAGCGTCTTGTGGCCGGCGGCCTGCGAGGACACGCCGATGACATGCACGTCGTTCTCGACGGCCTGACGGGCGGCCTCGTCCGGGGTCTGGAACAGCGGCCCGATGTCCACGTCGAAGCCGATGTCGGCGAAGCTGGTCGCGATGACCTTGGCGCCACGGTCGTGGCCGTCCTGGCCCATCTTCACGACGAGGATGCGCGGGCGGCGGCCTTCCTCGGTGGCGAAGGCGGCGACCTCCTCCTGGATCTTCTTGAAGCCCTCGTCGCCATCATAAGCCGCGCCGTAAACGCCGGAAACGGAGCGGATGACCGCGACGTGGCGGGTGAAGGCCTTCTCCAGCGCGTCGGAGATCTCGCCGACGGTGGCGCGGGCGCGGGTCGCCTCGACCGACAGAGCCAGCAGGTTGCCGGTCTTCTCGGTGGCGGCCTTGGTCAGGGCCTCCAGGGCGGCGCGGCACTTGGCCTCGTCGCGGTTGGCGCGGACCTGATTCAGGCGGGCGATCTGGGACTCGCGGACGGCGGTGTTGTCGATGTCCAGCACGTCCACCGTCTCCGGGTTCTCCGGACGGTACTTGTTGACGCCGACGATGACTTCCTCGCCCCGGTCGATGCAGGCCTGACGGCGGGCGGCGGCCTCCTCGATCAGCAGCTTGGGCATGCCGGATTCGACCGCCTTGGTCATGCCGCCCATGTCCTCGACCTTGTTGATCAGGTCGAGCGCCGCCTTGGCGAGGCTGTGCGTCAGATGCTCGATGTAGTAGGAGCCGCCGAGCGGATCGACCACGTTGGTGACGCCCGACTCCTCGGCGATGATGAGCTGGGTGTTGCGGGCGATGCGGGCGGAGAACTTGGTCGGCAGGCCCAGCGCCTCGTCGAAGGCGTTGGTGTGCAGCGACT
>JAEZID010000573.1 GCA_023416195.1 Pseudomonadota bacterium
CCACCACCCCGTGCCCGGCAAGAAGCGCGGCAAGGGCGGCGCGGGGCATCGGGGAAAACGACCGGCAACGTCGTAACTCCCTCTCCCGCCCCGGGAGAGGGAAGGGGCCCACGCGCCTGCGTGGGAAGGGTGAGGTCCCGCCAAGGGGCGGCGCGCTATTCTCGCACGCCCCTCACCCGCCCGCTAACGCGGCCACCCTCTCCCGGGGCGGGAGAGGGAATTTTCGCGACTTCACGCCGCGGCGCTGCCGCCGTGCGCTGCCCCCGTCCGCTCCGGCCAATTGATCTCCTCCTGCCCGCCGTCGTCGGTCAGGAAGTAGCGGCGCAAGGGGATGAGGTCGGCGCCCAGCTCATAGACCAGCGGGCGGCTGGTCGGGATCTCGAACAGCGGGATGTCGGCGTCGGGCACGTTGTCCAGATGCTTCACGAGGCCGCGCAGGCTGTTGCCGTGCGCCGCCACAACCACCCGCGCGCCGAGCCGCAGCGCCGGGCACATGTTGTCGCGCCAGAACGGGATCACGCGATCCGTCGTGTCCTTCAGGCTCTCGCCACGCGGCAGGTTCGCCTTGCCCAGGCCCACGTAGCGCCGGTCGCCGACCGCCGAGCGCGGGTCGTCCGGTTCGATGGGCGGCGGCGGCACGTTCCAGCTGCGCCGCCAGGTGAACACCATGTCGGCGCCGTGGCGCGCCGCCGTCTCGGTCTTGTTCAGCCCCTGGAGCGCGCCGTAATGGCGCTCGTTCAGGCGCCAGTGCTTGTGCACCGGCAGCCACAGACGGTCCATGTCCTCCAGCACGATGTGCAGCGTCTTGATCGCCCGCTTCAGCACCGAGGTGAAGGCCACGTCGAAGTCGAATCCGGCCTGCTTCAGCAGGGCGGCGGCGTGCCGGGTCTCGGCGACGCCTTGCTCCGTCAGGTCCACGTCGGTCCAGCCGGTGAACAGATCCTCGCGATTCCACACGCTCTGACCGTGCCGCAGCAGCACAAGGCGATGCATGGCTTGCCCTTTCCTGTCGCCACCTGAAGATGCAACGGCGGCCGAGGGAAAAGAGTTCCGGCGCCGCCCTGGCGACGCGTCTTTGTGTCAAAGGCGAAACAGTCCCGACATTTTCGGAAAACAAACGCGCGCTAATCTCCCCTTTGAGCGAAACCGAACGTGACCTGGACGAATGATTCGGACCGAACAAGGCATGGCTGCGACGACCGCGCGGGCTGGCGCGCCGGGACGGACGCAAGACCGCATGAACCGGGCCGAACCTGTCGCCGACACCGCTTCGAGGGCTTCGCTGGACGGGGGAGGCGCCGGGCGTGGTTCCGGCGCACCGACGAATGCCGTCGCAGCCACACTGCGACGCAGTGGAAACTTGCGTACCGAGGCCGCCATGCAGCATCATGACTCCATCTCCAGGGCCGTTTCGACCGACCGCGACATCACCCTGGAGGCGCTTCGTGTGTTCACCTACCTGAGCCGGCGGCTCCATTTCGACCGACCCGTTCCGGTGCTTCAGTCCGAACTGGCTGACGCGCTGGGCATGCAGAGGCCCAACGTCAACCGGGCCATCAAGCTGCTGGAGACCAAGCACATTCTGCTGCGGGACTCCAAGCTGGGCCGTGCGATCACGTTCCGACTGAACCCGGAACTGGAGGGCGGCCGGGCCTGATTTGGCTCCGGAATGATCCTAGAAAACCGCCAACTGCTTTTTACCAACATTGCCCTGAAGCAGGCCTTCGCCTGGTACCAGAAGGTGCCGAACCAGACCGATCTGCCCCTTGGGATCATCACCATGGTGACCCCCAAGGCCGGCGGCGGCGCGGCCGTTCAGATCCAGCAGAGCGGATCCACCAAGACGCGGGAAGTCACGTTCCTGGCCAGCAAGACGCTGGCTGTTCTTTTGCTGTTCTGCCGCCGCCAGAAAATTCCCATCCCACGCGACGCCGACAAGGACATCGGCACGTCCGACGACGGCCTGATCCTGACCATTCGCGGAACGACCGCGACGACGCCCCCGCCGCCGTAAGGCTATGGGCGCGTCGGCGCCGGCACGCTCTTCGTGCCGTTCTTTTTGCCTTTTGTGTCTTTGTGGTGGATCCCCGATGGCCGTGCGACCTCTCGGGCCTCGGAACGCGCCCGCTATCCTGCGCGCCGCATTGGCCGGCGGTTGGCCGAGGCCGCCGTGCGTGGCGGCAGCCAAGCCGCCTGCGCCGCTTTCAGGGGAACGTCGTCTTCGGTGAAGCGGTAGCCATGCCCCCTGGCGAAATCGACCAGATCGGCGATCGTGCGCAACCCCGCCGACGCGCGGCGCAGCGCCGCGCTCAACGTGGGATCGGACTGGGTCGCCACCAGGAAGCGGATGTAGTCGGTTTGAGCCATGGGCGTAATGCTGGATTGCTGGCGTTACCAAAATATTTCATTCGCCTAAAATCCAAGACAACCCCGATGCGGCGCGTTGCCGCACCCGTTGCCCCGCCCGTTGCCCCACCGGGCGTCATGTCCGCTCATTCGCCCGGCTGTTGCGCGGTTTCCGCCTCTTCCGGTTGCGCTTCGGCCGCTTGCAGGGCCACCGCCTCCGCCGTTTCGCGCAGAGCCTGCGCGGCGGCGCGCAGCGTGCTTTCGGCCCGGCGGTCGGGCATCAGCTCGAACAGCAGCAGGGACCGGCCGGTCACCGGAATCTCGTCGCCGCTGCGGGCGGTGGAGACCTCCTGTGGCTCGGGCTCGGTGGTGTCCACCAACTGAAGCCACTGGCTGCCGCCCACCACCTCCGGCAGCTTGAAGGGCACCACGTCGTGGTGGGAGTTGATGATCAGCAGCAGCGTGGCGTCCGACGCCTTCTTCTTGATGCCGGTCGCCTGCGCCCGCCCGTCCAGCAGCATGCCGAGGCAGCGCGCCATTGGGTCCTGCCACTGTTCGGTTTGCTTTTCCAAACCGGCGGGGGTGATCCAGGTGACGTCCTTCACCTCCAGGTCGGGGTTGTAGGCCCCGGTGAAGAAGCGGCCGCGGCGCAACAGCGGGTGACTCTGCCGGAGGGCGATCAGGCGGCGGACGAAGTCGGTCAGGGCCAGCCCGTCGTCGTCGATGTTCTCCCAGTCGATCCAGCCGATCTCGTTGTCCTGGCAATAGGCGTTGTTGTTGCCGTGCTGGGTGCGGGCGAACTCGTCGCCGGCCAGGATCATCGGCGTGCCCTGCGACAGCAGCAGCGTGGCCATAAGGTTGCGCATCTGGCGCTGGCGCAGCGCCTTGATCTCCGGGTCGTCGGTCGGCCCCTCGACCCCGTGATTCCAGGACAGGTTGTGGGAATGGCCGTCGCGGTTGTCCTCGCCGTTCGCCTCGTTGTGCTTGTCGTTGTAGGAGACGAGGTCGTTCAACGTGAAGCCGTCGTGCGCGGTGACGAAGTTCACGCTGGCCCACGGCTTGCGGCCGCGCCGGTTGAACAGGTCGGCGGAGGCGGCCAGGCGCGTCGCCATCTCCGGCAGCTTGCCCTCGTCGCCCTTCCAGTAGGCGCGCACGGTGTCGCGGAACTTGTCGTTCCATTCCGCCCAGCCCGGCGGGAAGCCGCCGACCTGATAGCCGCCGGGGCCGCAGTCCCAGGGCTCGGCGATCAGCTTGACGCGGGACAGCACCGGGTCCTGCCGACAGGCGTCGAGGAAGCCGCCGCCGTGGTCGAAACCGTAGGTCTCGCGCGCCAGGATGGTGGCGAGGTCGAAGCGGAACCCGTCCACATGCATCTCGGTCACCCAATAGCGCAGGCTGTCGGTGACCATCTGAAGGACGCGCGCGTGCACGAGGTTCAGCGTGTTCCCCGTGCCGGTGTCGTTGATGTAATAGCGCGGGTCGGGGGCCAGCCGGTAATAGGAGGCGTTGTCGATCCCCTTGAACGAGAGGGTCGGCCCCATCTCGTTGCCTTCGGCGGTGTGGTTGTAGACCACGTCCAGGATCACCTCGATCCCGGCGTCGTGCAGGCGGGCGACCATCTCCTTGAACTCGTAGATGGCGCCGGACGCCAGATAGCGCGGGTCGGGCGCGAAGAAGCTGAGGGAGTTGTACCCCCAATAGTTCCGCAGCTTCTTTTCCAGCAGATAGCGGTCGTCCACGAAGGCGTGCACCGGCAGCAGCTCCACCGCCGTCACGCCGATGGAGCGGATGTAGTCCACCACATCCTGCTGGGCGAGGCCGGCGAAGGTGCCCCGGTACTGCGGCGGCACGGCCGGGTGGCGCATGGTGTAGCCGCGCACGTGGGTCTCGTAGATGATCGTGCGTTCCCACGGGATGGCCGGGTGGCGGTCCTGGCCCCAGGTGAAGGCCGGGTCGATCACCACGCATTTCGGCATGCCGGGTGCGCTGTCGCGCCGGTCGAAGGACAGGTCGCCGCGCGGCGATCCCACGCGGTAGCCGAAATGCGCGTCCGACCAGCGCAGCGGCCCGATCAGGTGCTTGGCGTAGGGGTCGAGCAGCAGCTTGTTCGGGTTGAAGCGGTGCCCGGCGCGCGGCTCGTACGGCCCATGCACGCGGTAGCCGTAGACGGTGCCCGGCCGGGCGTCCGGCAGATAGCCGTGCCAGACCTCGTCCGTGTATTCCGGCAGCTCGATCCGCTCCAGCTCCCGGCGGCCTTCCTGGTCGAACAGGCACAGCTCCACCTTGGTGGCGTTGGCCGAGAACAGCGCGAAGTTGACGCCCAGCCCGTCCCAGGTGGCGCCGAGCGGGTAGGGCAGGCCCTCCCGGATGCGGGAACGGCGGGAGACCTGCGGAGCGAAGGGCAGTTTCTTCAAGACGGACCTCGTGTCGGCTCGGTGTCGGCTCAAGGGGGAGTTCGCGGCGTGAGAGCAACGCGCGAAACGGCCCGGTGATCCCTTCTCCTTCGGCTGAGCCTTCGCCGTGGGCTTTCGAGGCTCTCCCAACAGAGTGGGTGCCTTATGAGCATGGTCATAGTCGTCAAGGCAGGTCGCGCCCTAAGACTTACCGTGATATGCTCCCCCACGAAAAATAAAGGCAAATATGTTGGGGGACTGCGGAGACATCGTCGAATACTGGCGAAGAATAAGGGTGACGCATGAACAGGATCGTGAGTTCCGCGGAGGCGGTTTTTCCCGTCGTGACTGGTAAACACCGGTCACGCGATCCGGGCTTCCGGCGCCTTCGGCCCATGGCCCGTCCTTAGGGAAGCCGCTCCAGCAACACGCCAACCCAGTCGACCCTGAACCGGCGTGGAGTCCCCCGTTGGGATGCTCCATCGCTTTCCTTGTCCGGCGTGCCGGCGACCCGTCGCCGACCTTGGACGTTCTTCCCTGTCCGTGCTCATGTTCCGGCTTTCCCATCGCGCATTGCTGTCGTTGCACCCCAAGGCCGTCCTGGCCGCCATCGTCGTGGCGGTGACGGCCCTGGGGACGTCGGCGTTTGGCGCGATGACCCTGTTCGACTATCTGGACACGCTGGACCGCGCGGAGCACGACGCGCGGCAGGCGGCCGCCGTGCTGGAAGGCCACGCAACGGCGGTGCTGGAGAGCGGCGCGTCCGCCGTGACGCGTGTCGCCGACCGGATGGAGGGCGGCGGCCTGTCCAGGCTGGCGGAAGACGCCCTGGGCGAGGCGCTGGCAACGGCGGGCATCGGCGTCCAGTCCATCGGCGCCCTGTCCATCGTCGATGCGTCCGGCAGGGTCGTGTTCGGGCCGATCATCGGGCTCGGCACCGGGGCGATGACCGCCATCCTGCACGGCGAGACGCCGGACGACGAACGGCTGGACGACGAACGCGGCATCCTGCTGCTGCCGGGTCATGTGGATGACGGGGGCGCCATCGTGCTGGCCCGCCGGCTGACCGACCGCAGCGGCCGGGCGGACGGCGCGGTGCTGCTGGCTCTGCCCACATCGGCGCTGTCCCCGGTGATGCGGCTCTTCGGCGACGGCCATCATCGCTTCGCCGCCCTGCTGCGGCCGGACGGCCTGCGCCTGACCGGTTTCGGCGTGCCCTATCTGGGCGCGTTGCCGCCGGTGGCGCCGGGCGACGACGCGGTGGAGTCCGACTGGCCGGTCGGCGGGCAGGCGTCGGTGCTCGGCATGAAGCGCATGAACAGGCTGCCGGTGGTCGCCGCCGTCGCCCTGTCGCGCGATGCCGTGCTGGCGCCCTGGTACAACCGTCTGGAGCGCGGCGCGGCGGTGGTCGGCCTCAGCGTCCTGGCCCTGCTCGGCCTGTCGTGGCTCGGCTGGGCCAGCCAGCGCCGCGAGGCGACGGCCCGGCAGGCGCTTCAGGACGCCAATTCCCGGCTGGAGCAGCGGGTGGAGGAGCGTACGGCCGACCTGCTTGCCCTGAACCAGAAGCTGGTCCGCGCCCTGACCGAGAAGGAGCGCGCCAACCAGGCCAAGGGCCGCTTCCTGTCGGCGGCGAACCACGACCTGCGCCAGCCCTTCCAGGCCCTGCGCCTGTTCCACCACATCCTGACGGAGCGCCTGAAGGACCCGCGCGACCTGTCCATCGCCGGCAAGATGGGGGAGGCGCTGGACAGCGGCGAGAAGCTTCTGCACGCGCTGCTGGAGGTCGCCACGCTGGACGCCGGCGTGGTGCGCCCGAACGTTGCCGACGTGCCCATCGCCACCGTCCTGAACGAGGCCGCCGCCGATGTCCGTCCGGCGGTGGAGGAAAAGGGGCTGGAACTGCGGGTGCGCCCGTCCGACGCGGTGGTGCGGACCGACCGGACCCTGCTGACCCGCATGCTGCGCGAACTGCTGCGCAACGCGGCGACCTACACGCCGTCGGGCGGCATCGTCATCGGCTGCCGGCGGCGCGGGCAATGGCTGCGCGTCGAGGTGTGGGACACCGGCCCCGGCATCCCGTCGGAGCATCTGGACGCCATCTTCGAGGACTTCGTGCAGCTGGGCAACCCGGAGCGGGACCGCCGCCACGGCCTCGGCCTCGGCCTCGCCAAGGTGCGGCGCAAAGCCGAGCTGCTCGGCCACGCCATGGAGGTGCGCTCGCGCCTCGGCCATGGGGCGGTTTTCACCATCACCGTTCCCTTGGCGGCCAGCGAGGCGAAGGCGGAGCCGGTCGCCATCCCCGCCGCCGGTC
>JAEZID010000588.1 GCA_023416195.1 Pseudomonadota bacterium
CTCGCCGGCGCGCATCAGGCCGGTGTCGACGAAGATGCAGGTCAGCTGGTCGCCGATGGCCTCGTGGATCAGCACGGCGGCGACCGAGGAGTCCACGCCGCCCGACAGGCCGCAGATCACCTTGCCCCCACCGACCTGGGCGCGGATCTTCTCGATGGCTTGGCTCTTGAAGGCGGCCATGGTCCAGTCGCCTTTCAGGCCGGCGACGCGGTGGACGAAGTTCGCCAGCAGCCGCGCGCCGTGCGGGGTGTGCACGACCTCCGGGTGGAACTGCACGCCGTAGAACTGGCGGGCGTCGTCGGCGATGGCGGCGAACGGCGCACCCTCGCTGATCCCGACCGGGCGGAAGCCCTCGGGCAGTGCGGTGACGCGGTCGCCATGGCTCATCCACACCTGCTCGCGGTCGCCGACGTCCCAGACGCCGTCGAACAGGGCGCAGGGCTCCTTGATCTCCAGGAAGGCGCGGCCAAACTCGCGGTGGTCGGAGCCGGTGACGGCGCCGCCCAGCTGGTGGCACATGGTCTGCTGGCCGTAGCAGATGCCCAGCACCGGCACGCCCAGTTCCCACACGATAGGCGGAGGCTGTGGTGCGCCCGCCTCGGCCGCCGAAGCGGGACCGCCGGACAGGATGATCGCTTTGGGAGCGAAGGCTTTCACGCGCTCATCATCCAAAGAGAACGGATGAATTTCACAGTAGACACGGCTCTCGCGCAGCCGGCGGGCGATCAATTGCGTAAACTGCGACCCGAAATCGAGGATGAGAACGCGATTGCCTTCAGCGATCATGACATGCTTCGGTTTGGTTGAATGGTGATTATTCCCGAATATGGAATGGTGTTCCAGAACAAAATTCCCTAAGGGTGTAGTGGATCGTAGAAGATCGCCCCGTAAGATGAGTGCGCGTCGGCGGTGCCTCCGTAGATCGCGGTCACGAGGCTGTCGGGAAACGGCCCCCAGAGACCCGCGACGCCGGTGTTCGTCAACACAACGAGCGTAAGGCGTGCGACTGGGTCAACCCAGAAATGCCCGCCATAGACGCCGCCCCACAGCCAAGTTCCATTTCCGTGCGGGCTGCCGGCACGCTTCCGGTCGGTGAGGACGAGGGGACCCAACCCGAACCCCCAGCCCGGACCGCGGCTCGGCACCTCGACCGCTCCGATGGCGTTGGCGACCATCCGTGACGCCGTTTCGGGGCGCAGTATGCCGCCGCCGCCGGTCCGGATCGCTTCGAGAAAGTGCAGGTACTCGTCCGCCGTGCCGACCATGCCCGCCCCGCCGCAGGGATAGGCCCCGGGGTCGAAGATCCGGCTGGGCGAAAGGCGGACGGAACCGGTGTCGAGCTGCATCCGGCTGCCGTCCGCGATCCGCTGCGGGCCGGGGGTTCCATCCATATAGGCGGTCGCCAGCCGCTCCCGGTCGGTGGCGAAAAAGGCGGTGTCCGACAGGCCCAGCGGCCGGGTCACGCGGCGGGCGACGGCATCGGGCAGCGGGCTGTCCGATGCCGCTTCGATCGCCGCGCCGAGCACATCGGTCGCCAGCGAGTACTGCCATGCGGTCCCCGGCCGGAAGAACAGGGGTACGCCAGCGAGGCGCCGGAGGTTTTCAGCCAAACCGAAGCCGACGGTGTCCAGGCCGTCGGACACGCCCGCAGGAGCGTAGCGGTCTTGCTCTCCTTGTTCGAACCCATAAGACAGGCCGGCGGTGTGCGTCAGGAGGTGCGCGATCGTGATGATCGGCCGTGAACCGTCGGGCAGGGTGGGGCGGAAGTCTGGCAGCCACCGGGTGACCGGGGCATCCAGCGTCATGATCCCGTCGTCGCACAGCGACAGTGCCGTGGCCGACACGATCATCTTGGTCATTGAGGCCAAGCGGAACACGGTGTCGGAGCGCATGGGAACGCCCCGCTCCCGGTCCGCCCACCCGGCAGCCCGCCGGTATATCAAGCGCCCGTCGCGCGCCAGCACGACCGTCGCGCCCATGACGACGGGATGGCCGACGGCGGCTTCGATCGCATGGTCGAGCCGGCGGTGGAGAGCGTCGCCGTCCCACGGACACGCGCGGTTGTTGGAGGCGCTGGCAGACGGCACGGGCAAATCCTCGCTCACGGGATGCAGCCACCCCGGAAAATCACCTGGTCCACCACCTGATAGAAGAAGCGGTTGACCGGGTCGTGGATAAGGACGAAGGCTTCGGCGCACAGCAGCAGGGCGATCGTGGTCACGACCCACACCCGCCCGAGCAGCAGCTTCTGTAGGACCAGGAGGTTGGCGGCGAGCGCGAGAAGGAACAAACCGCTGGCAGCGAACTCCATGCCGCGTCACCTTTCTTCAGGCCGTGCCGCTCTTCAGGCCGTGCCGCCCCTCCCGCAGGTGGCGTAGGGGCGGCGGGCCGTTGCCGGAGGGACTCAGGGCAGGGCGGGCCGGGCGGAGCGGCTGGGCAGGAGGCCGATTGACAGCATGCCCGCAAGTCCGGTCAGCGTTATCAGCGCCATCACCGTCGTGCCGTAGGACTGCGTCATATCGTACGAGATGGCCCCACCTTGTACGGTCAGAAAGGCGCCGATCTGGTGCACGAAGAAGATGCCGCCGAATGCGCGGCCCTTGATCTGCGGCCCATAGAAATCCAAACAGAACGCCGAGGTCAGGATGACCGCACCCAAGTAGCTGATGCCAAACAATGCGGCGAAGATGTACGTCATGACGGTCGAGTCGCTGCTGAGCAGCATCGCCATCGACAGCGCGCGGATCAAGTAGAAGGTGCCGAGCAGCATGTTCTTGGACAGGCGCGTGGCGAGCACTCCGGCCAGCAGGCCGCTGATCAGTTCCAGGATGCCCAGCAGGCTGAGGCTGGCGCCCATGGCGACGCGCGGAACGTCGTGGCCCTGCCAGTACGGCACGAGGTGGACGTCGATGAAGCCCATGGTCGCGCCGCACGACATGAAGCTGAGCGCCAGGATGTAGTACCGGAGATCCGACAGCACGCCCTTCCAGGTGCCCGGCGCCGTCGAATCGGCGCTCGGCGACGCCGGCACCGGCGTGCGGGACACCGCCCAGAGCACGGCCGAGATCGGGACCAGGAAGGCGAGGCCAACGTACAGGAACACGGACTGCCAGGACATCTGCGGCGCCAGCCAGACCCAGAACGGCGACAGCACGATGAAGCCGATCGCGGTGCCGTTGGTGATGATGGCGTAGGCCAATCCCTTCTGGTTGGACGCGAACAGCCGGTCTACCAGCACGCCCATGGGAACGAACGTCATGGCCGTCAGCGCGAAGGCCGCGAACAGACCGTAGCCGACGATGAAGACCCAGAGATTCGTGGAGAACAGCGAAATGCCCGTGAAGGTCAGGCCCGCAACCACGCTGCCGGTCAGCACCGTGCGCAATGGGCCCAGACGGTCGCTCATGGCGCCGACGATGGGTGACATGACGCCGATCATCAGCATGAACACCGAGCCGGAGATGGCGAACTCGCTGCGCGCCACGTCGAAGGACGACACGATGTCGGTGAAGTAGATCTGGTAGACGCCCTTCAGGCTGCTCGACAGGAACATCACCAGGAATCCGATTCCCACGAGCCCGATGATCCGCTGTCGGGTTATTTCGTTGTTGCTCATCACTCTGCTCCCAAAGGAAACGCTGTCGGAAGGCGCGGCCCGGCCCGCGCCGGCGCCGTCTCACAGATCGCCGTGGACGGCCATGCGGAAGATCCGGGTGTATTCCTGAGCCGTGAAGCGGATCGGATTGACCTGCGAGCAGCCGTCCTCCACGGCCATCCGCCCCACCAGTTCCGCGTCGGCATCGTCGATGCCGATGTCCTTCAGGCGGTGTGGGATGCGGACCGTCTCCCGCAGTTTCAGCAGCCAGTCCATGAATCCGGAGAAGGTCGCGGGCCGCAGGTCGATGTAGCGCGCGGCCGCAGCGATGTGGTCGGCGACGGCCGGCTCGTTGGCCTTGAGCACGTAGGGCATGAGGATCGCGTTCAGCAACCCGTGATGCGAATCGTAGAGGGCGCCCAGGGGCTGCGCCATGGCGTGCACGCCGCCCAGGCCGCGCTGGAAGGCGGCCGCCCCCAGGGCCGAGGCGACCAGCATCTGCTGGCGCGCTTCCAGGTCGTGGCCATTGGCCACGGCGCGCGGCAGGTACGTGCCGATCATCCGCATACCCTCCAGCGCGATGCCGTTGGCCATGGGGTGATAACCCGGGGTGCAGTAGGCCTCCAGATTGTGCGCCAGCGCGTCCATGCCGGTGGCCGCGGTGAGCGGCGGCGGCATGCTCACCGTCAGTTCGGCGTCGAGGATCGCGACGCGCGGCAGCATGCGCAGGTGCAGGATCGTGCGCTTGACCCGCGCCTCCTCGTCCGTGATCACCGACGCGCGCCCGACCTCCGAGCCGGTCCCCGCGGTGGTCGGCACCGCGACGACGGGAGCAATTCCGTCGACATTGACGCGCCGGTGGTTGTCGCCAACATCCTCGAAATCCCAGAGCGGGCGTCTCTGCCCGACCATCAGCGCGACCGCCTTGGCGGCGTCGAGCGCGGACCCGCCGCCGAAGGCGATGACCCCGTCGTGCCCGCCGGCCCGGAAGGCGGTGACGCCGTCCTCGACGTTGCGCCCGGTGGGATTGCATTTGATGCGGTGGAAGAGGGCGCAGCCCAGGCCGGCCTCCCGACACGACCGCAGTGCGGTGGCGATCATGGGGCGGGCGGCCAGCTCCGGGTCGGTGATCAGAAGCGGATTCTTTATGCCCGCCGATTTGCACCAGGCGGGCATTTCGCGGACGCGTCCCAGGCCAACCTTGACGGCGGTCGGGTAATTCCAGTCGGCGATCGGCAAAGTCACCATGATGTTCTGACTGCCTCGTTCAAGTGTGCCGGCCCAATGGCCCGGTTCCCCTCCCGCCGGTGTGATGAACTCCGATGGGGGTGGCTCCTGCGTCAGTGGGGCAAGGGCTTTCGGCTCACGAAAATGAAGTGTTTCACGGCAAATGAATAACTGTCAAATCTGACAGGACGGAAATCATTTGGCCTGCTGCGATTCGCCGCAAGCGCTTTGCCAGTCGATGGCGTCAAATAAATTAGTTTTATAGCTAAGATATCGGGGGCGGCTGATTGGTGCGAGCCACCTCGATACGACCGTTGTTGCTTCCCGTCTTAATTGCATACAATCATATTAACAACGTGCATACATAAGCAATTATTTCATCCTGTCATTTTTGACAGTTATATCCACCTCAAAAAAAATATACACCAGTTGCCTAAGAAATTTGCCCGAACAGGCATCCTGGCGTGACGGTTTCACCATGGAGGTGGAGCGGAATCCGTCACCTTCACTTTAAATAACCAGAGATGGCGAAGTGGCTGCTTCTCTTTCAAAGAGTTGTGGTGAGAAGGATGGTTGCGCTATTTGCGGCGCGGCGCCCGATATTTTGGCGATGCGTGCGCAAGAGACGCACGCATCATCACTGAAGAAACCGGCAGCGCCGTCGTCTCGAAGAAATCGCCGAAGACACGGGCCGCGCGAGATCAAGTCAACGGTATTCGGGAAGAACTGCATGCCAAAATTCGACATTCACAGAAAAACGGATTGGAACAATCTCGTTCATGAATACGATCTCGACGGCAAGCGCCTGCTGCCGTGGGACGGGTATCCCATGCCGTTCGGAGGCGGCTGGTGCGTGGTCCGGCCGCACACGCGCAGCCTGCCGCACACCCAGATCGACCAGGAAATCTTCATCGCCATAAAGGGCAAGGCGACCTGCGTCGTGGGCGATGAGCGGTTCGACTTCGAGATGGGCGACATCGTCGCCGTCCCCAAACACACCGACCACTACATCGTCAACGACAGCGACGAGGACTTTCATTTTTACGTGATTTGGTGGGATCAGAACTACGTCGAAGAATTCATGAAGAATAACGACGAGAACACGGGGTGTCTCAATGGCTAAGCTGGTAGTAACGATCACGCCGCCGACTCCCAACGGCGACCTCCACATCGGGCATCTTGCCGGCCCCTTCATGGGCGCGGACGTGTTCACGCGGGTGCAGCGACAGCGCGGGCACGACTGCGTGCTGATCTCCTACTCGGACGACTATCAGTCCTACATGTTGCGGCGAGGTCTGGAGCTGAAGCGCGACCCGGTCGAGCTTGCGGCTTCCAACACGGCGAAGATCCGCGAATCCCTGGCGTGCGCGGACATTCGGATCGACCACTGGATGCAGCCGTACGGCAACCCGTACTTCGAGGCGGCGGTCCGCGAGGCGTTCGAGGCCGCCACGGCAGCCGGCGCCATCGAGTTCAAGGACAGCGCCGAGCCCTATTGCAACCATTGCGGCTACTGGGGCTACGAGGCGTTCGGCCGCGGCGACTGCAACTATTGCGGTTCCGATTCCGACGCCAGCCAGTGCGAGTGCTGCGGCTACGAGCCGATCGCGCGGGAGATGAAGAACTACCGCTGCAAGCTCTGCGGCCAGCCGCAGGAGTGGAAGACCGTCAATCGCGCCTTCCTCAAGCTCGACCTGTTCGCCGATGCGCTGAAGGACCTCTACCGCCGCACGCCGATGCGCAAGCCGCTGGACGCCTGGGCGGCGCAGGCGGCCGAGACCATCCTCAAGGACTGGGGCGTGACCCGGCCGGGGGATGCCGGCCTCGACCTCGAACCGGACGGCTCCTGCCGCATCCACACCTGGTTCATGGGCCTGTCCGGCTACATGGCCTCGTTCCGCGAATACGCCGATACGGTGGCGAAGGACCCCGGCCTGTTCGAGGCATACTGGACGGCGGACGACTCCCGCCTCGTGCATTTTCTCGGGCACGACTGCGCGCTCAGCCACGTCGTGGTCTACCCGGCGCTGCTGTCGACGATGGGGCGCTACCGCATCCGCCCGTGGTTCTACGCCAATCAGTTCCTTACGCTGAACGGCTCCAACCTGTCCACCAGCCGCAACCACGCGATCTGGATCCGCGATCTGGTGGCCGAAGCCTGCTCCGACAGCGCGCGCCTCTTCCTGGCCTACAACGCGCCGGAGGAGAGCGAAGGCGACTTCAACGTCGAAACGTTCCGCACCTGGCGCCGGGAGGTTTTCATCGACGGGTTCGACGCGCTCGTCAAGGCCGCGGCGCGGGAAGACGGAAGCTGGACGGTTGCGGCGACCGGTGACGATGCCGGCCTTGTCGAGCATCTGCGCAGCCGCTGGCTGGCGGCGACGTCTCTCGACCAGTTCTCGATGAAGAAGATGGCACAGGTCGTGTTCGACGTGATCGCGCTGGCCCGCCTGCGCCTCGACGACGGGCGGCCGGTCCGCCACCTCGCGGTTCTCGCCGCGGTCTTCGGCAGCGCGCTTCATCCGAAGCTGTCGGCCCGCATCTTCGACGCCCTGGACACCGATGGACGCGAAGCCTCGCGGCTGGTGGTGGAGGGATTCACCCACGAATACGCCCTCTGACCCTCGGCCTATTCGTTATCTCGCGGCGCGGAGGCCGGGCGAAGCATGCAGTTGAACTACGAAGCGGCTGTGGTGGGAGGCGGCGTCGTCGGCACGACAATCGCGGCCGCCCTGGTCGAAGCCGGGTTGCGGACGATCCTGATCGATGCCGGCTGCTGCGGCGGCCAGGGGGCGAGCCGCTATTCCGAGGGCATCGTCCGGCTCTATGATCCCGACGCCGAGATCATGAGGTTGGCGGCGTTCTCGCAGGAATGTTTGCAGACCACCGGGTTCGG
>JAEZID010000597.1 GCA_023416195.1 Pseudomonadota bacterium
TTCCTGGGCCTGCCCTACACCACCATCATCCTGGCGGCCATCGTCCCGGCCTTCATGCATTTCTTCGGGGTGCTGGTGCAGGTGCATTTCGAGGCCAAGCGCAACGGCCTGCGCGGCCTGCGCCCGGACGAGATGCCCGACGTGAAGGCCGCCTTCCGGCGCGACTGGCCGACGGTGATTCCGCTGGTCGTTCTGATCGGCGTCCTGATCGCCGGCTACACCCCGTATCTGGCGGCCTTCTGGGGCATCACCCTGTGCGTCGCGGTCGGCCTGCTGAACCCGCGCAAGCGCATGAGCGTCAGGGAGGTTCTGGACGGCCTGCGGGACGGCGCCAAGTACGCGCTGGCCGTGGGCGCGGCGGCGGCGACCGTGGGGATCATCGTCGGCGTCGTCACCCTGACCGGCGTTGGCTTCAAGATCTCCTACATCGTCACCTCCACCGCGGCGGACATGGCGTCCTGGGCGGGGGCGGTGCTGCCGGCCTGGCTCGCCGACGCCAAGGGACTGACCCTGCTGTTCACGCTGATCATGACCGGCGTGGTCTGCATCCTGATGGGCTGCGGCATCCCGACGACGGCCAACTACATCATCATGGCCACCATCGCCGCCCCGGCGCTGGGCCTGCTGGGCGTGGCGCCGATCGTCGCGCATTTCTTCGTCTTCTATTACGGCGTGCTGGCCGACATCACGCCGCCGGTGGCGCTCGCCGCCTACGCCGCCGCCGGCATGGCCGGCGCGGATCCGTTCAAGACCGGCAACACGGCCTTCCGGCTGGGGCTGGCGAAGGCGCTGGTGCCCTTCGTCTTCGTCTTCTCGCCGTCGCTGCTGCTGGTGGTGCCGGGCTTCACCTGGACGGACTTCCTGATCGCCTTCATCGGCTGCATCATCGGCATCACCTGCCTGGGTGCGGCCCTGACCGGCTGGCTGCTGACCCGCACGCAGGCATGGGAGCGCTGGGTGCTGACCTTCGCCGCCATACTGCTGGTGACGCCGGAATTGTATTCGTCCCTGATCGGTCTGGCACTGATCGTTCCGGTGCTGGTCCGGCAGATCTCCGCGACCCGAGCCGCTTGAGAGGATTCAATCCATGGACATCGCCCATCCCTACCTCATGTTCCTCGGTGACGTTCCGGACCAGCTGGCCGCCAAGACGGCGCAGGGCATCGTCGATTGGCGGCCGGACTGGTGCCTGGGCCAGCTGCGGCTGCCGGGCTGCAAGGCCGACCTGGGCATCGCCGACCTGACGATCGGAGAGGCCACGGCGCGCGGCGCCCGGACCTTCCTCATCGGCGTGGCGAACGCCGGGGGCGTGTTGCCGGAGCATTGGACGGAGGTCATCGTCCAGGCCATCGCGGCGGGCATGGACGTGGCGAGCGGCCTGCACACCCGGCTGGAGAGCGTCCCGGCCATCCGCGAGGCCGCCGTGAAGCACGGGCGGAAGCTGTTCAACGTCCGCCATTCCGACGAGCGTTTCGCTACCGGCAAGGGGACCCGGCGGCCGGGGCGGCGCCTGCTGACGGTCGGGACCGACTGTTCGGTCGGAAAGAAATACACGGCGCTGGCCCTGGAGCGGGAGATGCGCGCCCGCGGCCTCGACGCCGATTTCCGGGCCACCGGGCAGACGGGGGTGTTCATCTCCGGCCGGGGGGTGGCCATCGACGCGGTGGTGGCGGATTTCATCTCCGGCGCGGTGGAATGGCTGTCCCCGGCGGCGGACCCCAACCATTGGGACCTGATCGAGGGGCAGGGATCGCTGTTCCACCCGTCCTTCGCCGGGGTGTCGCTGGGCCTGCTGCACGGCGCCCAGCCGGACGCCGTCGTGGTCTGCCACGAGCCGACCCGCAGCCGCATGCGCGGCGTGCAGCATCCGCTGCCGTCCATTGCGGAGGTCATCGACCTGACGCTGCGCTGCGGGCGCCTGACCAACCCGGACATCCGGCCGGTCGGCATTTCCATCAACACGCAAGCCTATGGGGAGGACGAGGCGCGGGCCTGTCTGGAGGCGGCGGCCAAGGCGCACGATCTGCCGGCGACCGATCCGATCCGTTTCGGCGTCGGGCCGATCGTCGAGCGGCTGCTGAACGAGTTCCCGAACGCGGGGTAAGCAGGAGGCCCCTCTTCCCATCGGGGGAGAGGGGCCTTTTTCAATCAGCTGTCGCCGTAGATCTGTTCCTGCTGGTAGGCGGTCAGGCCCACGCGCTGGATCAGGTCGAGCTGGGTTTCGATCCAGTCGATGTGCTCCTCCGTGTCCTCCAGCAGCTCCTCCAGGATCTCGCGGGATTCGTAATCGCGAACCTGCTCGCAGACGGTGATGGCGGCGATCACGTCGGCGCGGGCGGTGTGCTCCACCTTCAGATCGTTGTTCAGGATCTCCGGCACGTCCTCGCCGATCGCCAGCTTGCCCAGATCCTGGAGGTTGGGGAGGCCCTCAAGGAACAGGATGCGCTCGACCATCTTGTCGGCGTGCTTCATCTCGTCGATGGATTCTTCGTAGAGCTTGTGCGCGATCCGCTTCAATCCCCAGTTCTTCAGGATGCGGGCGTGCAGAAAGTACTGGTTGATCGCGGTCAGCTCGTTGGTCAGAATCTTGTTGAGGTGTGAAATGACCTGAGGGTCGCCCTTCATGCTCACTCTCCCGTCGGTTGCATTTGGCGTCTGTCGCGCATAAGGCGACCATGCCGAATGTCGGGCCGCTTGGCAATCCGGCATACGGTCAACCCACAATTCTTTTATGGTTATGCGCCCGGCGCATGCCGGGGATTGTGCACCGTTGTGCCGATTCGGTCGAGGCGCGACTCTGCACAATCGGGAAAACCTTCCTTTTCGTGTGCCGAATCAGTGATTTTCCAGTGTTTTGATCGTGCACGTCCCTTGTGCGACCCTGCACAACGATTCGCGTGCGAGCGAATCGGCAGCCATGCGTAAACCGCAGGACGCGAAGCTCTGTGCAACAGCTTTTCATAATCTGTTGCATGGGCGTGCGGCACGGTTCTGGCATTGATGAAATGAGGATAGGCGACTCGCTCCACCGAGGCAAGAGCAACGGGACCGCTTGCCAACGGGCGAATTCCCGTTACGATGGCAGCCCTCCGGTGGCAACGGCATCGGGGACGATGCGCGGCCACAGCGGGGAACGACGGCCATGGAGCGGGGCGATGCCGGATACTTGCGGGTCGTGGCGGGGATGCCCGATCCGAAGGACCGTCTGCCCTCCGGCGCCGGGCGCCGGCTGAAGGGCGAGGAGCGGCGGGCGCTGGTCGAGCGCCTGCGCCGCCAGGGCTGGAGCTACCGCCGCATTTCCGACGAACTGAACATCAGCTACGCGACCGTGGCGCGCTGGCTGGACGGCCCCGAGGCGGCCAGCCCGCCGCTGGGGCCGCTTCCAATCCGCTCCGTATCGCTCCACAACGGCGCTGCGCGCCTGACCGTGGCGTCGGTGCACGCGCCGCCCGCGCTGCCGGAGCCCGATTCGGCACTACCCCTCATTGAACATCTGATTTCTCAGAACCGCGCGCTGCTTCAGCGCGTGGATCAGTTGGCATCCGTCAGCGTCGCGCAAAAGCAGGCGATCGCCGACCTTGAGGTGCGCCTCGTCTCCAACATCGAGGATCAACACAAGAAATTGGGGGAGCGACTGCTCGATTCCATCAAATTGTTGTTGCGGAAGTTCTCCCCCCTGTGAGTCGGGCGCGTGTCGCGCGACACGCTGTCGTATGCGAAGCGGCAAATTCGTTCCTGAAACATGGATTTCGCCGCTGTGATATTGCGCGCGGCGATGGATAATCGCTTGTTTCTTCCTTAGTGCTTCGATCACTATCCAAATGAGTTGCCTCGAACGGCGGCGACTTCTGATCGCCTTCCATCAGGGGAAGAGGGGGAGACGTGATCCACGCGCTGTGGTCCAAGGGAGGGACCGCCGCATCCGGCACCATGGCCCGGACCATCCCGGCCTTGCTGTGCGCCGCGCTGGCCCTTGCGGCCTGCGCGCTGACGGATTCGCGGATCAAGACCAGGACGGTGGAGATCGAGGTGGCGCCCAACGCCAACGCCGACAACGCGCTGGCCGTGGATCTGGTGTTCGTCCACGAAAACACGCTGCTGCCGTCCTTCACCGAGATGCCATCGGCCAACTGGTTCAAGAATCGGGAGCAGCTGAAGCTCGCCAACCCCACGGGCATCGAGGTCCATTCCTTCGAGGTCATTCCCGGCCAGAAAGGTCCGCGCTTCAAGGTGGAGGGCCGCGCCAACGACGCGCTCGGCGCCTTCGTCTTCGCCGGCTACGACACGCCGGGACCGCACCGCGCCCGCATCGACGGCATTCCCACCGTGGTCCTCCGGCTCGGCGAAAAGGACTTCGCCGTAGCCGCCCCCGCCTCCTAGACCCCATCCCCCAGCGCGAGACGGCATGAGCCATCCGAACCCGCCACCCGATCCGGTCCAATGGTACGAAGGAATGCTGCTGACTCCGCAGCATTTCCAGCAGTCCTGGCTGCGTCAGGACCATCTGCTGCATTACCACCTCGCCCGGCTGTCGCCCTTCCATTACGGCGTGCGCACGCTGAAGGTGGATCAGGCCATGCTGGTGGTCGGCGTCTTCCGCATTCTGGCGCTGGAAGCGGTGATGCCCGACGGGTTGGTGGCCGACCATCCGGGCGAGGGGGGCGGGGACCTTCAGATCAGCCTGCAACCCTACGCCGACCAGCTGAAGGACGCCCCGGCGACCGTGCATCTGGTGGTGCCGGTCTACAAGCCGGGCGCCGCCGCCGGTGGCGAGCTGGCGCGCTACCGCTCGGTGGACGGGGCGCCGGTGGTGGACGAGAACACCGGGGACAACGAACAGTCCATGCCCCGCCTGCGGCCCCGCCTGTCCCTGCTGGTGGGGGAGGAGGTGCCGGCGAAGTTCGTAGCGCTGCCCATCGCCCGCGTCGTCTACCGGAACGAGGCGTTCCAGCTGACCGACTATGTGCCGCCGGCCTTCGGGACGACGGCGGACTCCCCGCTGGCCGACGCCTGCCGCACGGTCGCCAAGCGGCTGCGCGAGAAGGCCGCCTTTCTGGCCGGACGCCTGCGCGCGCCGGCCGGCACGGTGCAGGCGCCGATGCTGGCCGAAACGCGCCACGCCGTGCAGTGCCTGACCGCCGGCCTGCCGCAGCTGGAGGCGGTGCTGGGCGCCGGGGCCGCCCATCCCTTCGCGCTGCATTCGGTGCTGTGCGGCATCGCCGGTCAGGTCGCCTCGCTGGGGCCGGGGCTGCTGCCGCCGATCTTCGACGCCTACGACCACCGCGACCCGCTGGGCTCGCTCCGGCCGGTGCTGGCGTTCGTCGAGCGCATGATCGACACGGTCAGCGAGACCTTCGTGACGATCCGCTTCGCCGCCGACGAGGCCGGCTTCCGCCTGAAGATCGAAGCGGCTTGGTTGAATGGACATGGGCTGGAGGGCGACGGATTGCTGGTCGGCCTGCGGCTGGCGCCCGGCCAGACCGAGGCGGAGGCGGAATCCTGGATGGGCGACGCCCTGATCGCGTCGGCCGAGAACATGGGGATCCTGCGCGAACGCCGGCTGCGCGGCGCGGCGCGCGGGCGCGTCGAGCGCGACGACCGGCTGGAGGTGGTGCCGGAACGCGGCGTCCTGCTGTACCGCATCGCTGCCGACGCGGCCTACATCGAGGCCGACCGCGTGCTGGAACTGGCCAATCCCGGCGAGCGCCAGGGCGCCCGCCGCCCGGCCGAGATCGCGCTGTACGTCGCCCCGCCGGGCGGCGGTGCGGTCGGCGTGTAGGGGCGCGGATCGCATGGACACGCCGACCCCGATGCCCATGCAGCCCCCGGCCCAGGCCGGTCTGCCGCCGTCCGTCGCGACCCTGCTGATGGGCAGCCGGGGCGGCGACACGCTGCTGGTGCAGTTCGGCGATTTCTTCGCGGAACTGCTGCGCTTGAAATACGCCCTGTCCGCCGGCCGCCTGGGCACGGGGGAGGACGGGCTGACGCCGGCCAACCTCGCCGGGATGGTGCATCAACGGCTGCGCATGCTGCTGGAAAGCCAGGCGGTGCGCGCCCGGCACTGGGGCGGCAGCTACGGCGAGGCGCTGTACCGCGAGGCGCAGTACGTCATGGCCGCGCTGGCCGACGAAACGATGCTGCTGCGGGTGAATTGGGACGGGCGTGACGTCTGGGCGGACCGGCTGCTGGAATCCGCGCTGTTCGGCACGCGGGTGGCCGGCGAGCGGGTGTTCGAGCGGCTGGACGCGCTGCTGGCCGACAGCTCCCGTGCCTCGCCCGATCTGGCGACGGTCTATCTGGTGGCGCTGGCGCTGGGCTTCCGCGGACGCTGCTGGCGGCCCGAGGACGAGGGGGAACTGCGCGCTTACCGCACCGCGCTGGCCCGCATCATCGCCCGGCACGATCCGGAACTGGCCCGCGAGGGCGGCCATCTGTTCGAACAGGCCTACGGGCACACCATTGAGCAGGGGCGGCCGGTGCGCATGCCGCACCTGCGGCCCTGGGGGCTTGCCCTGGCCGGGCTGGTCGCGCTGTTCCTGGCCGGCAGCCACGCGCTGTGGGTGAACGCGACCGCCGATCTGGAACAGGCGCTCGGCCGCATCGAACGGGCCCATTCCGGCCCGGCGCCGGACCGGTGAGGGGGACCCCGTGGACGACAGCCTGATCGCCGCGCATCCCCTGCTGATCGGCTTCCTTCTCGGAATGCTGGCCCTGGCCGTGCTGATGCTGCTGGCCTGGGCGGTGCGCCGGGGCGAGCGCGCGGCGAAGGGGGACGGCGTCGAACCGCCGGGCGGCGGTCCGCGTTACCCGCACCGCGCCGACGTCCGGGCGCTGACCAACAGCTTCACGGCGACGCTGAAGGGCCTGCGCGCGATGGTGCCGGGCTCCGGCTGGCGCTACGCCGCGCCGTGGGTGCTGCTGCTGGGCAGCGCGGGTTCGGGCAAGAGCGCGCTGGCCTCCTCCATCGCGCTGCACCGGCCGTTCGAATTGGACACCGATCCGGAATTGGCCGAGCACGGCTGCGCCTGGCACGTCTTCGAGCGCGGCATCGTGCTGGACCCGGCGGGCAGCGTCCTGTGGGGCGACGAGGAGCACGGCCCGGGAAAAGGAAAGTTCGCCGGTGACGGCGGCTGGCGCCGTTTCCTGCAACTGCTGCTGCGCCACCGGGCGGAGCGCGGGCTGGACGGGGTGGTGGTCACGCTGCCCTGCTCCGACCTGATCGGGCCGGACCGGCTGGACGCCAACGGGCTGGCCAACCGGGCGAAGCAGCTGCGCCGCCGCCTGCGCGAGTTGCAGCAGCAGTTGGGGCTGCGGCTGCCGGTCTATCTGGTGGTCACCAAATGCGACGTGGTGCCGGGCTTCGCCAGCTTCTGGGAGCCGCTGGCCGCGCAGCGCGCGAACGAGGTCTTCGGCTGGTCGAACGGCCAGACCTTGGAAACCGTCTACGACCCCAACCGCATCAACGAGGCCTTCGACGAGATCGGGCGGGAACTGCACCGCGCGCTGATGGGGACCGCCGTGACGACCGGCGGCATCAGCGACATGGCCTTCCTGTTCCCGGCGGAGTTCCAGAAGCTGGCGGCGCCGCTGGCCCGCTTCGCCGACCGGCTGTTCCGCGCCGACGCCTATCAGGATCCGCACTTCTTCCGGGGGCTGTATTTCACCGGCGACGGCGCGGCGCTGGGGGCCGGCGGGCGCGGGCTGCCGGCTCCGGTGCCGGGCGACGATGGCGACCATGAAGACCTTCCGGCCGGCCTGATGCCGGGGGTGGTGCCGCTGGGCGTGCAGCCGCTGTTCGTCACCGACCTGTTCGGCGAGAAGATCTTCCGCGAGGCGCGGCTGGTGCAGCCGGCGCGGCGCGGTCTGGTGGCGCGCAGCCGGGCGGTGCGCAACGCGCAGATCGCGCTGGCCGCGCTGGCGCTGATCCTGGCCGGCGGGCTGTGGTATTCCCTCCGCGCGCTGGACGCGGCGAAGGCCAACCTGTCGCGGCCGATGCAGGTCGTCGAGGACGCCGGGCAGACCATGCAGAGGGCGCGCGCGGCGGGCGAAACGCTGAGCGCCTACCGGCAGCTGCGCGACGTGGCGCCGAAGATCCTGGACGCCTTCAAGGCGGTCAGCGACCACGAGCTGCTGGTGCCCTTCATCCCCAGCTCCTGGTTCAGCAGCATCGAGGAGGACGTGAAGGACGGGCTGGTGCACGGCTTCCGCCTCGTCGTGCTCGACCCCATGCGGCTGGAGCTGATCAACCGCTGGAAGGAGCTGATGGCGCGCCACGCCGGGCCGCTGCCGGCCGGGGCGGGCGAGGCCGCCGCCTTCGCGCGGATGAAGTCCTATCTGGAGGGGCTCGACCGGATCGCCGGGGATCTGGCGCTGTACCACAACGCGAAGCAGCTGCCGGTGCAGACCTTCGCCGGGCTGACGACCTCGCTGCTGGGCATCGACCTGGGCGAGGCGCTGCGCACCGACAACGCGCTCTACACCGAGGTGATGGGCAAGGTCTCGGTCAAGCCGCTGAACATCGACCAGAACCTCGCGCCCTCGCGGGAGACGCTGAGGCGGCTGGTCGGCGACGCCGCCGTGCTGATCGCCCCGGACGGCCCGCTGGCGCGGCCCTTCGGCGCGCTCGCCAACGCGCTGGAGCGGGTGGAGCTGGCGCGCTTCGGCACGCCGGAGGGCTCCGGCGCGGCGTTGCAGGATCTCGGCGCGGCGTTGCAGCGGGTGCAGGCGCTGCTGGGCGACCCGAACCTGCGCTGGCTGTTCGTGCAGCATCCGGAGCAGGAGGCGCACTGGCAGGGCGTGCTGCCGCGCATCCGCCGCAACCCGTTCCTGGGCGATCAGGCGGCGGCCGAGGCGCTGGGCATCGCCACCGCGCGCGTCGCGGAGCTGCGGGCGGCGCTGCTGGCGATCCGCGTGCCGGGGCTGGGGCCGATCCTGGCGGTGGACGAGAGCGCCGACGGGCTGCTGCGCCTGACGCCCGCGCTGGCCGATCTGGCCGGGGCGCTGCCGGAGGTCTTGCGCTACGAGTTCATGGCCGACGCGCCGCTGCGCCAGCCGGTGCAGCCGGCCCAGCGCAGCAGTGTCCTGATGTGGCTGCCCGAACCGCTGGACAAGGCGGTGGGCCATTACCGCGCCTTCGAGCGGATGGAGGCCGGACCGCTGGCCCGCGTGCCCGACACGCTGCGGCCGATGATCCAGGCGCTCGCCGCGCAACGGCTGCAAGGCGCCATGCTGACCGCCGTGGCCGAGGCGCAGGTGGTGGAACGGCGCGGCCAGGATTTCCGCCTGACCGCCGACGAGACCGCCCTGCTGCGCGAGGTGCGCGAGTTCGGGCGCGCGTCGCGCGGGCTGGCCGACGTGCTGGCCGCCTTCGGCCGGCGCGGCTTCGACCAAGCCTACGGCAGCGTCGGCGCCATCGTGGCCCAGCACCTCGTCTCCATGCTGGAGCAGGCCGACCGCATCGCCGAGGAGGGTTCCCCCTATCTGCCCTTCAACGAGTTCCGCGACTGGGACGGCACGCTGCCGATGAACGCCGACGGCTGGCAGGCGCTGAGCGACGTGGAGCTGGCGCAGTATCTCGACAACACGCGCGGGCGCTTCGACTGGCTGGGCATGGAGGTCGCCGCGCCGATCGTGAACTTCGCGCTGCGCGAACAGACGCCGCCCGCCCTGCGCAACGACCCGCACGTCACCAAGTGGCAGCGCATCCTGATCGAGCAGCAGCGCTACAAGGCCGACAACCCGAACAGTTCGCTGGCCCTGCTGGAACGCTTCGTGCGGTTCGAGCTGGGCGAGGCGGTGAAGCCGGACAACTGCCTGCAACAGCTGGCCGGCGGCGGCTATGGCGGCGGCTACGGCAGCGGCGGCGACTATTTCCTGCAACGGCGCGACACGCTGCGCCGCATGGCGCTCGCCCAATGCCAGCGGGTGGCGGCGCAGAGCATGTCCACGGATTACGCGCGGCTGGCCTCCGACTTCAACAGCCTGCTGGCCGGGCGCTATCCGTTCGGCGAGCACCAGGGGCCGGACACGCCGGAGGCCGAGATCGACGCGGTCACCGCCTTCTTGGAACGCTTCGGCACCGCCGAGCCGGCGATCCGGCGGGGCCTGGGCACCCCGGCGCCGGGCACGCCGGCCGCGCAGGCGCTGGAGTTCATGAACCGCATGGCGTCGGTGCGCGACTTCCTGGCGCCGTTCCTCGTCGCCAGTTCGGCCGCGCCGCCGGCCTTCGACGTGACGCCGGAATTCCGCGTCAACCGTCCGCGCGAGACCGGCGGCAACCAGATCATCGATTGGACGGTGACGCTGGGCGACCAGATTTTGCAGCGCGGCGGCGAGGCCAAGGCCGCGAAGTGGAGCCCCGGCCTGCCGGTGGCGGTGACGCTGCGCTGGGCCAAGGACGCGCCGGTGGTGCCGGTGTCGATCATCGGCGGCGACGGCAGCGTGCAGCCCGACCGCGCCATCAGCTTCTCCTACGCCAACCGCTGGTCGCTGCTGCGGCTGCTCCAAACGCACCGGGCGCCGCCGTCCGACCTGCCGAAGCTGACCGACCCGCAGCCGCACACGCTGAAGTTCTCCGCCGACACCGCCGCCGTGCCGGTCCAGGGGCAGGGCGGCGCTCAGGCGCCGAAGCCGCTGGCGGATGGCAAGACCTCGGTCTTCCTGCGGCTGGCGCTCAGCACGCCGAACCCGGACGGCAAGACCAGGACCAGCTACGCGCTGCCGGTCTTCCCCTACGCCGCGCCGCGCCTGGACGCCGCCGGAAGGAGCCTCCGCGCCGCCGTGGAGGAGGAACCGCTCGGCCCGGTCGAGCCGGTGCGCCTCGTCCCCCGCAAGCCCGCCGTGAAAGGGGTTGGCCGATGACCGCCGCGCCGTTCGATTTCGCCGCGATTCTGGAACCGCTGCCGGGGGATGCGCCGGCCGGGCCGTCGCTGCGCTACGACCCGGTGTACGACGCGATCCGCGAGGCGCGCCGCCAGGACGACCCGTCGCTGCCGGTCGGCGTCTGGCAGACCACCGCCAAGCGCGCCGACTGGGACGAGGTGGCGCGGCTCTGCCGCCTCGTTCTGGAAACGCGCTCGAAGGACCTTCAGATCGCCTGCTGGCTGCTGGAGGCGCTGGTGCAGCGGCACGGCTTTGCCGCGCTGGGGCCGGGGCTGCGCCTGCTGGCGGGGC
Source organism: Pseudomonadota bacterium (assembly GCA_023416195.1). Lineage (GTDB taxonomy): Bacteria > Pseudomonadota > Alphaproteobacteria > Azospirillales > Azospirillaceae > Azospirillum. Next base: position 11,173 of record JAEZID010000597.1, read on the forward strand.
TGTGCGACGCCTTTTGGGACGGGCTGCACCCGGAGATCGACGACGGCGACGTGTCCGCCCGCGTCGCGCCGCTGGAATGGCTGAACGGCAAGCTGCCGCACCTGCTGCACATGCTGCCGCTGACCCGCTCGGGCAGCAATCCGGTGGTCGCCTTCTCCTACGCCGATTACGAGAACGCCCAGCGCCGCAGCCTCGCCGCCGCCCGCGACCAGCGCGTCGCCGACATGGCGGCGGCCAAGGGCGAGGCGCTGCTGCCCGACGTCGAGGCCAGCGCCATGGGCACGCCGGTCGCCTTCCACCGCGCCCAGCACGAGCATCTGGCCGGGGCGGTGGCCGCCGCCGATGCGCTGTCGGCGCTCCTGGACGGGCTGTGCGGCCGGCAGGCGCCGGGGCTGGTCACGTTGCGCGAGACTCTGGTCGGCCTTCAGGGCTGGGTGGACACCATGCTGCGCGCCAAGGGGGAGGAACCCGTCATGCCCGCCGACACCACCGAACCGGGGGACGAGACCGAATTGGGGGACGGGGCGGCGCCGGACGACTTCGACGAGGCGTATCCGGAGGCGCCGCCGGGCGCCTACCCCGCCGGCCCGATCCGCTCGCGCGATGAGGCTTACTATTGGCTGGCCGAGGCCGCCGATTTCCTGCTGCGCACCGAACCGCACAGCCCGACCCCGTACCTGATCCACCGGGCGCTGGGCTGGGCGAACATGCCCTTGCATGAAGTTCTTCTGGAGGTCAGCCGTGGCCGCAATGATCTGTCCACGGTCTTCGACCTTCTGGGGCTGAACTTTACAGAACTGACACAGAAGACGGGAGGGAGATGATCAATCCAAGTTGAATATGGCTTGATTTTTTCTTGTATCAATGCTGAACCGATTCTAATCTTGTTCGAAATGGTACGTTATCGCGCCTGATATTCTCGTTGGGCGCGCACCGCCACATCTGTGAGAGAGCATCGCCATGGCCGAAAGCACCCAGCACAAGCTCAGCAGAGTCCGCCCGCCGCGCGTCCAGATCACCTACGACGTCGAAATCGGCGACGCCATCGAGAAGAAGGAGCTTCCCTACATCGTCGGCATCATGTCCGACCTGTCGGGCAAGCCGGCCGAGGCGCTGCCGCCGGTCAAGGACCGCAAGTTCGTCGAGATCGACCGCGACAACTTCCAGGACGTCCTGTCGTCGATCAACCCGCGCGTGGCCTTCCGCGTGCCGAACAAGCTGCAGCCGGACAGCAACGACTTCCTGAACGTCGAGCTTCGCTTCAAGCATCTCGACGATTTCGGCCCGGTCGAGGTGCTGAACCAGGTGCCGCAGCTGAAGCGCCTGTTCGAGGCCCGCTCGCGCCTGCGTGACCTGCTGACCAAGCTGGACGGCAACGACGACCTCGACGCGCTGCTGAAGAAGGTGATGGAGAGCACCGAGGACCAGACCGCGCTGAAGGCCCAGCTGGCCGCCCCGGCCGGCGCCGCTCCCGCCACCGAATCCACTGCCGAACCCGCCGCCGAATAACCGCCCCGGCACCCGAAACGACCTGATGAGACGCCGGACCCGCAAGCCCGGCGGACCCACCCGAGGAGACGCTTGTCATGGCTGACGAGACCGAGACCGCCGGCGGCGCCACGGCCACCGAGACCCAGAATCTTCCCATCCTCGACCGCATCCTGGTCGAGGGCAAGCTCGTGCGCGACGAAACGCAGCGCGGCTACGCCCGCGATCTGGTGGACGAGTTCGTCACGTCCGTCCTGGCCGAAACCGGCGGCACGGTCAGCGGCGACGTGGTCGCCGCCATCACCGACCGCATCGCCGAAATCGACGACCTGATCTCGCTGCAGCTGAACGAGATCCTGCACCACCCCGACCTGCAGAAGCTGGAAGCCTCCTGGCGGGGCCTCGCCTATCTGGTCTTCAACACCGAGACCAGCACCCGCCTGAAGCTGCGCCTGATGAACATCACCAAGGCGGAGCTGCTGAAGGATCTGGAGAAGGCCGTCGAGTTCGACCAGAGCGCCCTGTTCAAGAAGGTGTACGAGGAAGAGTACGGCACCTTCGGCGGCTACCCCTACAGCGTGCTGATCGGCGACTACGAATTCGGCCGCCACCCGCAGGACATGGCGCTGCTGGAAAAGGTGTCCAACGTCGCGGCGGCGGCGCACGCGCCCTTCATCGCGTCGGCCTCGCCCCTGCTGTTCGACATGGGCAGCTTCACCGAGCTGGGCATTCCGCGCGACCTGTCGAAGATCTTCGAGAGCGCCGAGCTGATCAAGTGGCGCAGCTTCCGCGCCAGCGAGGATTCGCGCTACGTCACGCTGTGCCTGCCGCACGTCCTGCTGCGCCTGCCCTACGGGCCGGACACCGTGCCGGTCGAAGGCATCAACTTCGTCGAGGACACCGACGGGCGCGACCATTCCAAGTATCTGTGGGGCAACCCGGCGTGGATGCTGGGCGCGCGCATCACCGACGCCTTCGCCAAGTACGGCTGGACCGCGGCCATCCGCGGCGTCGAGGGCGGCGGCAAGGTCGAGGGTCTGCCGACCCACACCTTCCACACCGACGAGGGCGACATCGCGCTGAAGTGCCCGACGGAAATCTCCATCACCGACCGCCGCGAGAAGGAGCTGAACGACCTCGGCTTCGTCGCGCTGGTCCACTGCAAGGGCACGGACTACGCCGCCTTCTTCGGCGGCCAGACCGCCAACAAGCCCAAGCTGTACAACACCGCCGCGGCCAACGCGAACAGCCGGCTGTCGGCGATGCTGCCCTATGTCCTGAACGCGTCGCGCTTCGCCCATTACATCAAGGTCATCATGCGCGACAAGATCGGCAGCTTCATGACCAAGGAGAACGTTCAGACCTATCTGAACACCTGGATCATGGACTATGTCCTGGGCAAGGACGACGCCGGCCAGGACCTGAAGGCGCAGTACCCGCTGCGCGAGGCCCGCGTGGACGTGACGGACATCCCCGGCAAGCCCGGTTGCTACAACGCGACCGTCTTCCTGCGGCCGCACTTCCAGTTGGAAGAGCTGACCGCCTCCATCCGTCTGGTCGCCGAACTGCCGCCGCCGGCGGCGTAACGCACCGTGTATGGACAGCCCCACGCCCCCGCGTTCCGCGCGGGGGTGAGGGCGCGCGCACCGCATCGATTACTGGCGAGCCAACAAGGGAAAGACCGTCATGGCCGGCAATATGTTCATCGTGTTCAAGACCCCGGACATCAAGGGTGAGAGCGCGGACAGCACGCACACCGATCAGATTCAGGTCCTGTCCTGGAGCCATTCCTTCAACCAGCCGACCTCGCCGACGCGCAGCTCCGCCGGTTCGGGCACGGTCGAGCAGGCCAACCACTCCGACTTTTCCTTCACCAAATACACCGACGCGGCGACCGACGACCTGCTGAAGATGTGCTGGTCGGGCAAGCAGATCGGCACCGCGACCTTCACCGCCTACCGTTCGGACGGCGACAACAAGGCGATCAAGTATCTGGAGATCGACATGACCGGCGTCATCGTCTCCAACGTCTCCATCGGCGGCGGCACCGGCGACATCTCGACCGAGACGATCACGCTCAGCTACAACTCGGTCAAATACACCTACATCCAGCAGAAGGCGGCGGACGGCACCGGCGGCGGCAACGAGCCGGTCAAGCACGACCTCGCCAAGCAGGAAGTGTCGTAAGGGCGCGCGGGGCAAGGGCGGGCCATGCCGGGACCGCGCGTCACCCAGGGCGTCCGGGCGCCCCTGTTCGACCGCCTCGCCGCGAGCGGCGGCGGGGCATCGGGTGGGGGTGCCCGCATGCTGGACCGCGAGGGGCTCGGCTCCTCGCTGGCGCGGGAACTGGACCGGCTGCTGAACACGCGCACGCCGCTGTCCGCCGACGATCTCGGCCGGAGGCCGCGCAGCACGCTCGATTACGGGCTGCCGGACCTGTCCTTGTTCTGGCCCCATAACCCCGACAGCGCAACGCGGCTGGCCGCGCTCATCACCGACACGGTCGCGGCCTTCGAGCCGCGCCTGCTGCGCCCGCGCGTGACGGTGGAACGCGTCGGCAACGAGCGGGCGAAGCTGCGCGCCGTGGTGTCCGGCGAGCTCGTGCTGGACGGCATGGTGGAGCCGGTGACCTTTCCCATCCTGCTGACCGACAGCGTGGAAGACACGAATGACGAGTGAGGCCCATGGCGACTGAAGGCCGCGATGACCTTCTCGACTATTACCAGCGCGAGCTGTCCTACCTGCGCCACGAGGGGGCGGAGTTCGCGGCGCGCTACCCGCGCGTGGCGGCGCGCCTGGACCTCAGTGGGGCGGAATCCCCCGATCCCCACGTCGAACGGCTGCTGGAAAGCTTCGCCTTTCTGACCGCGCGCATCCAGCGCACGCTGGATTCCGAATTTCCGCAAATCCCCTCGGCCCTGCTGGGGGTGCTGTACCCGCATCTGCTGGCTCCGGTGCCGAGCCTCGCCGTCGCGCAGTTCGAGGTGGACCCGGATCAGGCCCGCGCCGCCACCGGCTTCACCCTGCCGGACGAGACGCCCCTGTTCGCGGAGGCCGTGGACGGGCTGACCTGCCGCTTCCGCACCGCCTATCCGGTGGAACTGTGGCCCATCGAGGTGGCGGAGGCGGCGATCCAGCCCTCGGCCGCCTTCAACTTCCTGGACCACCGTTCGGACGTGGGCGCCGTGCTGCGCCTGACGCTGCGCGGCATGGGCAAGCTGACCTTCGCCGACATGGCGCCGAAGCGGCTGCGTTTTCACCTGCACGCGGGCGCCATGTCCGGCGGCGCGCTGTACGAACTGCTGATGAACGAGGTGCGCGGCGTCGCCGTGCGCCCGGCCGGCGCCGCCCAGCCCGTGCGCGAACTGCCGGCCGGCGCCGTCCGCCCGGTGGGCTTCGCGCCCGACGAGGACGTGCTGCCCTGGCCGCGCCACGCGCATCAGGCCTATCGCCTGATCCAGGAATATTTCGTCTTTCCGGAAAAGTTCCTGTTCGTGGACGTGGAGGGGTTGAGCGACCTTGGCGCCGGCAAGGAGGTGGAGCTTCTGTTCCTGCTGTCCGCGCCGCCGCGCCGTTCCATCGCCGTGGACCGGGGCACCTTCCGCCTGAACTGCGCGCCCATCGTCAACCTGTTCCGCAAGACGACGGAGCCGGTGCGGCTGGACCAGACGCAGGTCGATTACCGGCTGCTGCCCGACAGCTACCGCGAGCGGTCCACGGAGATTCACTCGATCCTGAAAGTCTCAGCCAGTTCCTCGTTCGAAGACGACAGCCGGGCCTTCCAGCCCTTCTATTCCTTCGACCACGGCGCGGCGCGGGCCGACGCGCGGGCCTTCTGGACGGCGCGGCGCCAGCCCACGGGGCGCGCCGACCTGCCGGGCACGGACATGGTGCTGTCCTTCCTGGACCTGGACTTCAAGCCGACGCGCCCGCCGGCCCAGGTGGTGTTCGCCCACACGCTGTGCACCAACCGGGGCGTGGCGGAGCAGATGCCGGCCGGCGCGCGGCTGGAGATCGAGGTGGACGCCCCCCTGCGCGGCGTCGCCTGCCTGACCAAGCCGACGCGGCAGATCACCCCGCCGCTGGGCGGGCAGACGCTGTGGCGGCTGGTGTCGCACCTGTCGCTGAACCATCTGTCGCTGGACGGCGAAGCGGGCCTGACGGCGCTGCGCGAGATCCTGCGCCTCTACGCCGCCTTCGACGACGCCTCGGTCAACGGGCAGGTGGCCGGACTGTCGGGCCTGTCCTGCGCCAGCGTGGTGCGGCGCGTCGGGAACGAGGCGTGGCGCGGATTCTGCCGGGGCACGGAGGTGCGGCTGGAACTGGACGAAGAACGCTTCGTCGGCAGCCATCCGTTCCTGCTGGCCTCCGTCCTCAACCGCTTCTTCGGGCTGTACGCCGCCGTCAATTCCTTCACGCAGCTGGTTCTGACCAGCCGGCAACGCAACGGGATCTGGAAGACATGGCCTCCTCTGGCTGGCGATCGGCCCGTTCTGTAATCGAGCAACTGGCCGCCGAGGCCCACCGCTTCGATTTCCTGCAGGCGGTCAGCCTGATCGAACGGCTGCGCCCGGACGCCCGCGGCGTCGGCGACGGCAGCAACGCGGCGCACGAGGCGGTGCGTTTCCGCTCCAGCCTGACCAGCGCCTTTCCGGCCAGCGACCTCAGCGCCGCCACCCCACCCGGCCCCGGCGCACCGCGTTGGGAGCTGCTGGTGAACTTCCTGGGCTTGGCGGGCGGGTTCGGTCCGCTGCCGCCGCCGGTCACCGAGGCCATCGTTCAGCAACTGCGGACCGGCGACACGGCGACCCGCGATTTCCTGGACCTGTTCAACCACCGGCTCGTCTCTCTGCTGTACCGGGCGCGGCGCGCGCACCGGCCGGCGCTGAACCGGGGCACGCCGGATCAAGGGCCGTTCGCCCAGTACCTCTACAGCCTGATCGGGCAGGGGACGGAGGGCCTGCGCGGGCGCATGGCGGTGCCAGACCGGGTGCTGCTGAACCATGCCGGCGTGCTGGCCCAGCAGCCGCGCAGCCTGCACGGGTTGGAACGCCTGTTGAGCGACCATTTCGGCGTGCCGGTGCGCGCGGTGCCCTTGCAGGGCCGCTGGCTGGCGCTGGACGACACGCAGACGACGCGGCTGGGGCAGCGCAATTCGGTTCTGGGCGACGGGGCCGTGCTGGGCCGCCGCGTGTGGGACCAGCAGGCGGCGGTGACGCTGGAGATCGGGCCGCTGAATCTCTCGGACTTCCGCAGCTTTCTGCCGGACGGCCACGCGGCGCGGGCGCTGCGCGACTTGGCGGCCTTCTACATCGGGCCGGGGACGGAGACGGCGGTGCGGCTGCGGCTGAAGCCGGCGGCGGTGCCGGGGACGCGGCTCGTCGGGGCGAACCGGCTGCACCTGCACTCGCCCAGGACGCTCGCCGACCGGCCGCGTGTGCCGGGGGTGCGGCTTGGGGGAGCCGGGCGGTTGCTGACACGGGCGACGCACGATGCGCCACGGCTCGGCTGGACGACGTGGCTGACCACGCGGGCGCGGGTGGATGAGGGGAGTGTCGATTTGAAGAGCGGCGCGGGAGGGCACACGCGTGTGTGAAACCCGCTCTTCCGCTTTCTCCAGCCGGTCGCCCAACGTCAATCTGTTCATTGACAGGAGCGAGCAAGAGTCCGGATACTTCGCCAATTGCGTGAAGGGGCTGTCATGACGGCATTCTCATCCGTTGCCGGTAAAGTGATCCAGGGCCGCTTCCTGGCGGCGGGACCGCGCCTGCCCGGCCCCGGCTCGATGGGCACGGTGCAGCGGCAGGCCAACGGCAACGCCCAGGCGCTGCCGCCGGGCCTGATCCGCATGGGTGGCGGCGGGCGTCCGCTGCCGGACGGCGTGCGGCAGAAGATGGAGTCCTTCTTCAACACGGACTTCTCGGACGTGCGCGTGCATGTGGGGTCCGAGGCGCCGTCCATCGGCGCGCTGGCCTTTACGCTGGGCTCCAACCTCTATTTCGCGCCGGGGCAGTACAACCCCGACACCCCGCACGGTCAGCAGCTTCTCGGCCACGAACTGACGCATGTGGTGCAGCAGCGCGCCGGCCGCGTGCGCAATCCCTTCGGCAGCGGCATCGCCGTGGTGCAGGACCCTGGGCTGGAGGCCGAGGCCGACCGCATGGGAATGCGCGCGGCCTCGCATTTCACGCCGTCGGCCGTGCAGGCCAAGCCGGCCTCGCAGGATATGGCCGGGCATCGCGCGCAGGTGCAGAGGAAGGTGGAGAGTGGGTCCGGTTACCGGCTGATCGTCGGGGCCTATTTGCACCAGGAAAAGGGCCTGCCCGACGCCATGGCTGGGCACGGATTCGTGGCGGTCGAACGCCCCGGCGGCAAGCGCGAGGCGTGGGGGTTCTCGCCCACCAACCTGTCGGGTCTGGACCCGAAACGGGATTTGGGTAAGTTGACTACCGGCGTGCAGGGGCGGGTGCACCGGGACGAAGGCGCCTTTTCCAAACCGGGCGTCCGCACGCGCAGCTTCGCCATATCGGCCGAGCAGGCGCAGGCGGCCATGGCGAAGATTTCTGAGTATCGCGGTGGTAACCAGCGGTTCAGTTTGGCGAACCGGCAGTGCACGGCCTTTGCCACGGATGTTGCGAAGGCCGCCGGGGTTGACGGGATGGGAGGTGGCCCGGTGCGTGGACCGCGCGATTTCTATCGGAAACTCTAAAACCGATCCATTACTTCATTCATTCTTCTTTTCCGGCCTTATCGTGATATTGTACGCGTCTGCTAATTTATAGATGTCTTTTGCCACCTGTCCATAGCCCCCCTGTTTATCGGAGCAGGCCATGCACTGCGGCAGCAGATAGGAATAAGAAGGCCATTTCTGGTCAATGGACTCAAAACGCTTGTCTTTCTTAGCCAGAATTTTGATGATCATTGGAATCTTGGAATGCCGAAACATGCGTGGAGGAAAATGATCGGCGCGGTATTTGACTTCCCCGCTGAATACGTTGACCGCCGTTACCGGGCTTCTTGATCCACAGATGTGGCAGTGGTGGAGCGTTGACGGAAAGTTGTTCCCGTCCGTTTTGTTGGTATCCTTGCGCAAAGCCGCGACGCCGGCTTTCTCTTCCGGATCATCGACAATTTTCGGAGTAAATCCGCCAACGATGCTGCGTAACCTCTGCAGCCCGATGTCATAGCGGTTGGTTGCCCAGACGCTCCATCCATACAGATCGTTCTTGTATTTGGCCAATGCGTCGTCAAGGGCGCTTGGGTTGAGATTCAGCATTGATACAAAGGAAGACTGATTTTGCGAGCATGCCACACAAGAAGGGTAGAGGTAATATTTGATGTCTTTTGGCATATTGACGTACTCTCTAACAAAGGCTTTGTGCTCTTCCTTTAGCCCATATGGCGGTATATGATCGGCAATAAAATGCGTTTTTTCGAGAGAGTCCAGACGCTTATTGCACGTCCAGCAAAAATTTTCCACGCCAATGTAATTTGTCAAAATTTGCTCTTTTTCACTGGCATCGCTTCTTTCGCTTCCGTAAATTGGAACGGCTTTCTTTTTTTGGCATAGAATTCCTGCTTTCTCCGCATTGTCCACTATGTCTTTAAGGGCATCGTAAATCCGGTCAACGGCGTTAGTTTTCAGTGGAAATTCTTCTTGATCGAAGAGTTTTCCGGCTTGGCTATTCATAAGCTTTAGTGATCGGCTGCTTACCTTCCGATCTTTCTGCTCCGGAAACTCCAAATTGCTGTTCTGGTGAAGAAATCCCTGAAAACCGCTGAAGCTCTGCTGGTTGAAGAAATTGGACGACGCGCTTGGACTCGTCGCCGAAATCGAAAAGTTGATCAGCGCCTGATCCGCAAAGCTGATCGACGGGACGCCAAAGCCTGCATTGTAATTGGGGCGAAAAGTATCAAACGGGAAGAGTGGCTGTGTTTTGGATGTGTTCGGCGGAGTGGGCTCTGCATCCATCTTGTCTTCCATGCGCTGGACGACGCCAAAAGTCGGCGGCAGCGAGCGAGGGAGCGCGCCCGGTCTTCCGTGTTGCAGAACTGCTTTTGCGGCGGGATGGGTCTGAATCGTGCCGCCATAACGAACCGGAGGGGGAGCGGCGACACGGACCTGGAACTTTGGCTGGGCTGTAGTGTGTGGCGTCGTCGAATGCGCTGGCGGTACAAGTGCCTGCGTTCCCGGCCGAGCGGTCGCGGGAAAGGGCGTGGCCGGAGGGGGCGTGAACCTCGTTTTTGGGAGGGGCTTGGGTTGTGCCGCCGCATTGAAGGGGGTGGGTGGCGGAGCCATGGGCTTGCGCTGCAAGGCTCCTCCCGTTCCTTTGTCTCCCGGGTCCTTCGAGGCGGGAGGCGGAGCGCTGTGCCGGCCTGCGGGATGGGAGGCCTGCGGCGAGTTCGGCCAAGACGGCTGAGGAGGGCGATGCTTGCGGGTGTTGTCGCTCATGCTGACTCCGGCGCGCAACGATGCGCAATAAGCAATTGTATGTGCTGTTTGATGTTGCCTCCAGAACTATTGCATAAACCCCGAACAGAGGTTCGTTTCCGCAATATCATGATATCCGATTGCACGCGTTATGATAGGATGCCTGCGCGTCCCATCGTCGCAGCCGGGTGTAGAGGCGCGTGCGCGGTCACCACAGACGGAGCCCATGCCCCCCCTGAAACCCCTTATCGGCAAGCTTAATCCCACCGCCAAGCGGGCGCTTGAGACGGCGGCGCAGCTGTGCCTGACGCAGACGCACTTCGCGGTGGAGGTGCAGCATCTGCTGCTGAAACTAGTGGCCATGCCGGAGAGCGACGTGGCGCGGCTGCTGCGGCACTATGGGGTCGATGCGGGGGCGCTGTCCGCCGACCTGACCCGCGCGCTGGAACGGCTGCCGCGCGGCAACGTGCAGACGCCGGCCTTCTCCGAACATCTGCTGCGGCTGCTGGAACGCGCCTGGGTCGTGTCGTCGTTGCGGCTGGGTGGGCAGGCCATACGCTCCGGCGCGATTCTGGCGGCTCTGCTGGAGGACGATGCGTTGCGAGGGCTGGTGGTGGAGGCGGCACCCCTGCTGGCCCGCATCCCGCGCGGTCGGCTGGCCGAGGATTTGCCGGACCTGCTGCGCGGCGGGGCGGAGGACACGGGCGCTCCGGCCGGCGGGACCACCGCCGCGCCAGCGCCGGGTGGGGCGGTGCCGACGAAGACGCCGGGGCTGGATTCCTACACCATCGACCTGACGGCGCAGGCGCGCGCCGGGAAGATCGATCCCATCGTCGGGCGCGACGGCGAAATCCGGCAGGTCATCGACATCCTGATGCGCCGCCGCCAGAACAACCCGATCCTGACCGGCGACCCCGGCGTCGGCAAGACGGCGGTGGTCGAGGGCTTCGCCCAGCGGGTCGCCGACGGGGCGGTGCCGCCGCCGCTGCAAGGCGTGTCGGTGCGCATCCTGGATCTGGGGCTGCTCCAGGCCGGGGCCGGCGTGAAGGGGGAGTTCGAAAACCGCCTGAAACAGGTGATCGAGGAGGTCGCGGCCTCGCCCAAACCCGTCATCCTGTTCATCGACGAGGCGCACACGCTGGTCGGCGCCGGCGGTGCGGCGGGGCAGGGGGACGCGGCCAACCTGCTGAAACCCGCCCTGGCGCGCGGGGAGTTGCGCACCATCGCCGCGACGACCTGGGGCGAGTACAAGCGCTATTTCGAAAAGGATCCGGCGCTCGCCCGCCGCTTCCAGGTGGTGAAGGTGGAGGAACCGGACGAATCCACCGCCATCGCCATGCTGCGCGGCCTCGTGCCGAAGCTGGAGGCCCACCACGGCGTGCGCGTCCTGGACGAGGCGGTGGCCGAGGCCGTGCGCCTGTCGCACCGCTACATCAGCGACCGCCAGTTGCCGGACAAGGCCATCGGCGTGCTCGACACCGCCTGCGCGCGGGTTGCCCTGGCGCAGAGCGGCCCGCCGCCGGAACTTCAGGGCGCGGAGCGCCGGAGCGCCGATCTGGAGGCGGAAATCGCGCTGCTGGCGCGTGAGAGCGCCGCCGGGCGTGACCACACGGAGCGCATGGAACGGCTCGCCGACCAGCGCGACGCCATCGAGGACGAGCGGCACCGGCTGGAATCCCGCTGGCGGCAGGAGGCCGAGGTGGTCGAGCGCATCCGTGCGCTGGAGGAGGTTCTGGAACGGCTGTCCGGTGCCGCGTACCTCCAGGCCCGGTCCGAACTGGACGGGCTGCGGCTGGAGCTGGAACAGGTGCAGGAGGCGGAATCGCCGATGGTGCCGGTGGCGGTGGACCACCGCGCCGTGGCGTCGGTCGTGTCGGGCTGGACCGGTATCCCGGTCGGCCGCATGCTTACCGACAACGTCCAGGCGGTGCGGTCCTTGCGCGAGCGCATGGGGGAGCGGGTCGTCGGGCAGGACGCGGCGCTCGACGCGGTGTCCCGGCGCATCCGCACCTATTTCGCCGGGCTGGGCGAGCCGGGCAAGCCGACGGGCGTCTTCCTGCTGGTCGGCCCGAGCGGTGTCGGCAAGACGGAAACCGCGCTGACGCTGGCCGATCTGCTGTTCGGCGGGGAGCGCAGCCTGATCACCATCAACATGTCGGAATATCAGGAGGCGCACTCCGTCTCCGGCCTGAAGGGCGCGCCGCCGGGCTACGTCGGCTTCGGCAAGGGCGGCGTGCTGACCGAGGCGGTGCGCCGCGCGCCCTATTCGGTGGTGCTGCTGGACGAGGTGGAGAAGGCCCACCCCGATGTGCTGGAGCTGTTCTATCAGGTCTTCGACAAGGGCACGCTGGAGGACAGCGAGGGCGTGGTGGTGGACTTCAAGAACACCATCATCCTGCTGACCTCGAACCTGGGCACGGACACCATCGCGCGGCTGGCCGACCGGTTCGGCCCCGCGCCGTCCCCGGTTCTGGACGCCGACGGCATCGCCGAGGCGATCCGGCCGGAACTGGTGCGCCATTTCAAGCCGGCGCTGCTCGGCCGCATGGTGGTGGTGCCCTACCGGCCGCTGCGCGATGACCAGATCCACGCCATTGTGCGGCTGAAGCTCGCCCGCGTGCAGGCTCGCGTGGCCGAGGCGCACGGGGCGGAGCTGACCTACGACGACGCGGTGGTGGCGCACATCGCCGGGCGCTGCACGGCGACCGACGCGGGGGCGCGGGCCATCGACCATCTGCTGACCAACACGCTGCTGCCCGACCTGTCGGCGGGCGTGCTGGACCGGCTGGCCGATGGCGTGCCGGTCGATCTGGTGCATGTGGACCTCGACGGGGCGGGGGCCTTGCGTTACACCTTTGGGGCGCCCGCCATCCGCATGAATTGACCATGAGCGCCCTTCGTGAGCGATAAGGCAACGACCCAGGACAAGGCCTCGCTCTCGGTCAGCACGCCGCTTGGCAAGGACAGCCTGATCCTGACCGAATTCAGCGGGACCGAGCATGTGTCGGGCCTGTTCGACTTCACCCTGGTCATGCAGTCGGCCACCGGCGCGCAGGACCTCGACCTGTCGAAGCTGGTCGGGCAACATCTGACGGTGACGCTGACCGGGGACGGCGGCACGCGCATCGTGGACGGGCTGTGCACCCGCGTGGTGCAGACGGCCAGTTCCTATGTGGCGGAACTGCGACCCTGGCTGTGGATGCTGGGCCTGACCACCGACCACCGCATCTTTCAGACCAAGACGGCGGTGGAGATCATCAAACAGGTGTTCCAGGATCTGGGCTACACCGATTTCAAGGATTCCACGACCGCCACCTACACCAAGCGCGATTACTGCGTGCAGTATGGGGAAAGCAGCCTGAACTTCGTCCTGCGCCTGATGGAGGACGAGGGCATCTTCTACTTCTTCACGCACGAGGCGGGGAAACACACGCTGGTGCTGGGCGACGACGCCTCGGCCTTCGCGGACATTTCCGGCACGTCCACGGTGCCCTATCTGCCGTTGCCGGTGGGGAAGGATTGGGTGGACGGCCTGCACGTCAGCGACTGCGCGTTGGAACAGGCGGTGACCAGCGGGTGCTATCAGGCCGACGACTACAATTTCACCACGCCCGCCACCCAGCTGAAGGCCACGGTCACCGGCAAATCCGGCGCGCCGCAGGTGTACGAATATCCCGGCAACTACACGACCAAGGACCAGGGCGACGGCATCGCAAAGGTACGCGTGGCGGAACTCCAGGCCGGGGCCAAGCGGCTGACCGGGGGCGGCGTCGTGCGCGCCTTCACGGCGGGGCAGAAATTCACGCTGTCGGGCCACCCGCGCTCCGACCTGAACGCCGCCTGGGTGCTGCACTCGGTCAGCCACAGCGCGACCTTCCGCGAATACAGCAACCGCTTCGCGGCGCTGCCGTCCGACACCACCTTTCGCCCGCCGCGCATCACGCCCGTGCCGCGCATTCCGGGAACGCAGACCGCGACGGTGGTGGGGAAGTCGGGGCAGGAGATCTACACCGACCAGTACGGCCGCATCAAAGTGCAGTTCCACTGGGATCAGGTGGGGACGAGCGACGAGAACAGCTCCTGCTGGGTGCGGGTGGCGCAGGGCTGGGCGGGCAAGAGCTGGGGCGCCTTCTTCCTGCCGCGCATCGGGATGGAGGTGGTCGTCAGCTTCCTGGAAGGGAACCCGGATCAGCCGCTGGTGACGGGCTGCGTCTACAACGGCACCAACACCGTGCCCTACACGCTGAGCGACGACCAGACCAAGAGCACGATCAAGACGAACAGCTCGACCGGCGGCGCCGGCTTCAACGAGATCCGCTTCGAGGACAAGGCGGATTCGGAAGAGATCTACGTCCAGGCGCAGAAGGACATGAACGTCCTCATCAAGAACAGCCGGACGACGACCGTGGACGAGGCCGACGACACGCTGACCCTGAACAAGGGCAACCGGTCGGTGACCATCACCAAGGGCAACGACACGCTGACCATCAGCGAAGGCAACCGCACCTCCGAGATCGCCAAGGGCAACGAAACCCATTCGGTGAAGGGCACCCGCGACCTGACCGTGACGGGGGCGGAAACCCACACCAACAAGGACGCCTTCACCCATAAGGTGACCGGCGACTTCACGCTGAAGGTGGACGGCAACATCACCATCGAGGCCGGTGGCTCCGTCACCATCAAGGCGGGGACCGGCCTGACGGTGCAATCCGGCACCGACATGACCCTGAAGGCCGGGACCGGGCTGACGGCCAAGGCCAGCACCGACGCCCTCGTCCAGGGACTGAACGCCACGGTCAAGGCCGACGTGGGCGCGACGTTGCAGGGCGGCGCGACCGTCACCGTGAAGGGCAGCGCCCAGGCCAGCATCGACGGCGGCGGCATGACCGAGGTGAAGGGCGGGCTGGTGAAGCTGAACTGATGGACATGGACGACAGCACCGACACTCGTACGGACATCGGGGACGGACACACGGTCGTCGAGACGCGCGCCGACGACGGACGGCTGCTCTCCACGGCCACGCTGGGGCCGGACGGGGCGCTGGACGGCCCCTTCACCGCCTATGGGCCGGACGGGGCGGTGCAGATGCGCATGACCTACCGCGCGGGCGTGGCGGAGGGGAGCGCGACCGTCTTCCTCAACGGCAAGCCGCAGACGGAGATGACCTACGCCGCCGGTCTGCTGGAGGGCGAGATGCGCAGCTTCGACGCGGGCGGGCGGCTGGTGTCGGTGGTGCGCTACGCGGGCGGGCGGCGGCACGGACTGATGGAGTGCTTCGGGCCGGACGGCAAGCCGCTGATGACCGCCGCATACAAGGACGACCGGCTGGACGGCCCGATGGTCGAGTACCGGGCCGATGGGACGGTGCGGCGCAGCGCGTCCTACAGGAACGACCTGCTCGACGGCGAAGTGGTGGAGTTCCATCCCGCTGGAAGCCCGAGCGAGCGAACCGTCTTCGCAGCCGGCGTGCCGGTGGAAGGGCCGCAGCGGTTCGACGACCCGGACGCGCCGGGCAGGAAGGGCCTGCTGGCGCGGCTGCGCGGAAAATAGGGGAGAGCGGTCATGGGCTTTCTGGTGGTGGCGGGGGCGATGACGCAATGCAGCTTCGGCGTGGCGCCCAGCAGCCTCGTGGTGCTGCCCGTCAACCGCGTGCTGGGCGGTGGGCCGCCGGCGGCGAACATCATGGACAACAAGCCGATGATGAATATCCTGCCCTTCGGCATGTGCCAGAGCCCGGCCAACCCGATGGTGGCGGCGGCCACGGCGGCGGCCCTGGGCGTGCTGACCCCGATGCCCTGCATCCCGGTCACGGCGGCGCCCTGGATGCCCGGCGTGCCGCAGGTGCTGATCGGCAACATGCCGGCGCTGAACGACGGCTGCAAATGCATGTGCAACTGGGGCGGCGTCATCAGCATCAACTTCGCCGGCCAGGTCCAGATTCAGGCTTGAGAGGTTGGGCGTGAGCGGCGCGCCGTGGTTGCGGGGGCCGCCGGTTGCGCTATAGTGACGGGAGCCCCCGTTCGCAGGCCGACCGACCGCCCAAACGATCATGTCCGTCCCGCCCAAGCGCTTCGCACCACCGCCGACCCAATGGCCGGGCCGCCCGCCGCAGCCGGCGCCGGCAGCCGCCGTGCGGGCTGGTGCTGTTCAGTGTCAGGCCGTGCAGCGCCAAGCCAGCTTCGGCGCGCTCCGTTCCGGGAAGGCGGAGCGGGCGAGCGCCGGGGACGAGCTGGTGTCCGTCCAGGGGAACGAGTTCCTGTTGCAGGTTGCCGACCGGGGCGTGCGCGTGAAGCCGAACGGCACCTACAACTTCGTGCGGGTCCAGGGGACCACGCGCAACGACGCTCACACCTTCGTGTCGTCCAGGAGCGGTCATGCCGGGCTGGCCGGCGGCCGGCCGGTGCTGTACGCCGGAACGGTGCGCTTCGACAGCGGCAAGCTGGACTGGTGGAGCAATTATTCGGGCACTTACCAGCCCATCGCCGCCTTCCGCCAGCAGGCGCGGTTGCCCGAGGACGCCTTCATCCCCTGGCAGAAGCTGCAAATGGGTGGGGTCGGCCTGCAACGCGGGATGTTCAACGACCGGCGGTCCGCAACCGCCCCCGCGAAGACCGAACCGGCAAAGACAGAATCCCCGAAACGCGAACCGGTGAAGCTGGAGGCGGCGAAGACCGAGCGCGCGGTGCCCCCGCCCGCAGCGAAGGCACCGGCCGCGCCGTCCGCACCCCTGTCCGCGCCCACGGCGAAGGGGCCTTGAGGTGGCCGTTTCGCGCGGCTCCCTGCCCATCGTCCTCGGCGGGACGCTTCTGTTCGGCACGCTGACCTTCCTGCTGGGCCTCGTCGTCGGCGTGAACCTGAACGTGCCGGCTGCCCCCGAGGTCAAAGCCGCTCCGGCGCAGGAGGCTTCTTCGCCCGCCGCCCAGCCGGCGCCGGCGCAACCGGTGCCCGCGCAGGGTGGGGCGTCGTCCGGCGACACGCCACCGGCCGCTGCGGAGGGTCCGGCCAAGACGGGCGCGGCTGAACCGGCGGCAGAGGCGTCCGCCATCGTGCCGGTGCCCGCTATCGCACTGGTGAAGGTCAAGGGTTTCGGCTTCGGGGCACCGCCGTCGAGCGTGCCGGCCTCGGCCCTGCGCGGCAAGCTGCTGCGGCAGGCCGGCGATCCGCTGCCTCCCGCCGACGCCAAGGACGCGCCGCCCAAGGATGCCCCAAAGGATGCCCCAAAGGACCCGCCGGGGCCGCCGCTGGTGTACTCGGTCGCGGTCGGCCGCTTCCTGGTGGAGGCGAACGCCGGCCGCCTGTACGCCAACGCGGCGGCGAAGGGCTATCAGCCGATGATCGTCGTCCCGGATCCGCCGGATCCCGCCGGTTGGATGACGGTGACGCTCGGCCCGCAGGCGGACGCGGCGAGCGCCGGACGCCTTGCCGAGGACGCCGCCGCGCGCGGGTTCGAGACGTGGGTGGTCAGCTGGCTCGCCCCGTAGGGACGGATCAGATGTGGTATTCCGGCTCGGGCAGGGTCTGGTCCATGGCCAGGGCCGGGATGGTGTCGCGGCACCAGCCGACGATCTGCGCCGGCACGCCGGCCACCGTGGCGCAGGGCGGCACGTCCTTCAGGACGACGCTGCCGGCGCCGACCTTGGCGCGGGCGCCGATCTCGATGTTGCCGAGAACCTTCGCGCCGGCCGACAGCAGGACGCCGTCGCGCACCTTCGGGTGGCGGTCGCCGTGCTCCTTGCCCGTGCCGCCGAGCGTGACCTCCTGAAGGATCGACACGTCGTTGCCGACCACCGCCGTCTCGCCGATCACCACGCCGGTGCCGTGGTCGATGAAGACGCCGCGTCCGACCGGGACGGCCGGGTGGATGTCCACCGCGAAGACTTCCGACACGCGGCTTTGCAGGAAATGGGCAAGATCCTGGCGCTCGTGCCGCCACAGCCAGTGGCCGATGCGGTGCCATTCCAGGGCGTGGAAGCCCTTGTAATAGAGGAAGGGCGTCAGAACGCTGTCCGCCGCCGGGTCGCGCGTCCAGATGGCCTGGAGGTCGGAGCAGGCCAGTTCCACCACCGCCGGGTCATCGGCTGTCACCGTGTGGGCGAGGTCGGCGAGTTGGTCGGCGGAGATGTAGGAATCGCCGAGCTTGCGCGCCAGAAGCCCGCCCAGCGCGCAGGCGAAGTTGGCGTGCGACAGCACCGCCGCGTCGATGAAGGGGCGCAGCCAGGGCTCCTTCGCGATGACCGCGACGGCCTCCGTCCGCAAACGGGTCCACATCTCGGTCACGGTGCCGGTGTCGTCGTCGGTCTTGGGGGCGATGTGATTCATGGCAGCCCTCCATCCTGAATGCCGGGCGGCGCAGTTTACCCCCTTGTTCAGACTTACACCACCATTGCTTGAAGGATCATCGCGTCACCGGCCGCGGTCCTTGCCGATCGTGCCGTCGCCGGGGTGAACAGCCAGCTGCGGCGGCGCATCAGGCGGCCTTCCACCTCCGCGGTCATGGCGACCTGCCCGGTGTGGTCGAGCGCCCAGAGCGCCGCCCCCTGTCCCTGCGGGGAGCCGCAAAGCGTGAAGGGGTGCACCTCGAACAGCGGCCGGCGGGCGCGGAAGCGGAAAGCGGTGACCCGCGCGCCGGGATTCTCGCGCAGGAACAGGTCCACCAGCAGGGTCGCGGTCAGCGGTCCATGCACGATCAGGCCAGGGTAGCCCTCCACCTCCTCGCAGTATTTGCGGTCGTAATGGATGCGGTGGCCGTTGAAGGTCAGAGCGGAGAAACGGAACAGCAGGACCGGATCCGGGGTGACCGGGCGCGCCCAGACCGCCTTGGGGGCGGGTTCGGACGGGGGAGGAGCCTCGCCCGGCTTTGGCGCTTCACGGTAGACGATGTCGTGAACTTCGCGGACGGCAAGGCCGGCCTCGTTCAGGATGTCGTGCACCACCTTGACGAACACCATGTCGCCGGACCGCCCGGACTTATGCGTTACGTCGGCGATGGTGGAGCGGCGGCGCAACGCCTCCCCGGTGCGGATCGGCGCGGCGAATTCCAACTGCCCGCCGGCCCACATGCGGCGGGGCAGGGGAACCGGCGGCAGGAAGCCGCCCCGCTGCGGGTGGCCGTCCTCTGCGATCTCCCGCTGCGGAGCCTTGGGCAGGAAATAGAGCCAGTGGCCGAGCGGCGGGACCTCGCCCGCGCGCCAGGGCGGGTCGAGGTGGTCGAGCGTGGCGGCAAGGCCGGTCAGGGGGGCGGCGGTGGCCACGTCCAGATGCTCCTCCGCGCGCCCGATCCAGTCCTTCAGATGATCGAAACTCATGGGGCGAACTCCCTGCGCAGGGCCTCGGTGTGCTGGCCGATGGCGGGCACCGGGCGGGGTTGGAAGGTTTCACCGGCCTAGCGCGGCGGCGGGGCCACGCCCGTGACCGGACCGGTCGGCGTGTCGGTGGTGATGCGGCGAAGCTGGCTGTGCGCCGACAGGTCGGCGACGCTGTTCAGCGAACCGAAGGCGATGCGCGCCCGGCGCAACCGTTCGGTCGCCTGCGCCCGGTCCAGCGTGGCGAAGAAGGATCCGACCGCCGCGTCCAGCGCCGGCCGGTTGGCGACGCGCAAGGTGACGGTGACGAAGCGCGGGTCGGTCGCCAGATCCGGCTGCTCCAGCACCTCGGCGCAGAAGGTCCGCCATTCCCGCTCGTTCTGGATGGAGATGACCACCGTGTGCCCGTCGGCCAGCGCGAAGGCGCCGTATGGGGCGATGGACGGATGGTTCAGCCCGATGCGCTCCGGCGCCTTGCCGCCATAATCCTGGTGCAGCAGCCGCACGGTCATCCAGTCGGCGATGCAATCGAACAGGGAGACGGCGACGCCGCGCCCCTGGCCGGTGCGTTCCCGCTCGAACAGGGCCTGGAGCACGGCGGTGTGGGCATACATGCCGCAGGCGATGTCGACGACCGACACGCCGACGCGGCCCGGCGCTTCCGGCGCGCCGGTTTTCGCGGAACTTGCGCTCGATGTCGTATTCCTCGGCGAAGCCGAAACCGCCGTGCGTCTGCAAGCAGGTGTCGGCGGCGTGCCAGGAAGCCTCGGAGGCCAGCAGCTTGGCCATGTTCGCCTCGGTGCCGCAGGGAAGGCCAGCGTCGAGCATGGCCGCGGCCTTCTGCACCATCAGGTTGGCGGCCTCCGTCTCCACATGGTTGCGGGCGATGGGGAACTGGATGCCCTGGTTGGCGCCGATGGGGCGGCCGAACACCTCGCGCTCCCGCGCGTAGGCGGAGGCGCGGTCGATGAAGAAGCGGGCGTCGCCGATGCATTCCGACGCGATCAGGATGCGCTCCGCGTTCATGCCGTCGAGGATGTAGCGGAAGCCCTTACCCTCCTCCCCGATCAGGTTCTCGGCCGGGACCTCCAGATTGTCGAAGAACAGCTCGGTCGTGGCGTGATTGATCATGGTGCGGATCGGCCGGATGGTCAGGCCGTTGCCGACCGCCCTTCGCAGGTCCACCAGCAGGACGCTCATCCCCTCGGCCGGCTTGGCGACCTCGTCGCGCGGGGTGGTGCGGACCAGCAGGACCATCAGGTCGGAATGCTCGGCGCGCGAGATCCACACCTTCTGGCCGTTGACGATGTAGCGGTCGCCCTCGCGCCGGGCGACGGTGCGGATGCGGGTGGTGTCGGTTCCGCTGGTCGGCTCGGTCACGCCGAAGGTCTGGAGGCGCAGCGTGCCCTCGGCGATTCCCGGCAGGCCCGCTTCTGCGCGTCGCTGCCGTGCCGCAGGAGGTGCCCATCGTGTACATCTGCGCGTGGCAGGCGCCGCCGTTGCAGCCGGAACGGTGGATTTCCTCAAGAATTGCCGTCGCGGCGCCGAGGCCGAGGCCGAGGCCGGAACCGCCGTACTTCTCCGGGATCAGGACGGAGAGGAAACCGCTTTCCGTCAGCGCCCGCACGAACTCCGTGGGGTAGGCGCGCTCCGCGTCCAGCCTGCGCCAGTACTCGCCCGGAAAGCGCGTACACAGCTTGCGCACGGACTCGCGGATCTCCGGAAACGTCTCGCCGGGTGCCTCCACGGCATCCTCCCCTTTCGATTTTCGGCCCCCGTCGATTTTTGACACGGTGGCCTTTTCAAGAAAGGTATGGATCGGATAGGTTATGCTTCAACGGCATAAATCTTATATCAGTTATTCCATTGAGATATGAGGGTTATCGCGGCATGGACTTCCGGCAGCTCCGCAACTTCCTGCATGTGGCGGAGCTGCAAAGCCTGTCGCGCGCTGCCGCCGTCCTGCGCGTGGCTCAGCCGGCCCTGTCCCGCCAGATCAAGGCGCTGGAGGAGGAGCTTGGCGTCCAGCTGTTGCAGCGGCACGGCTGGGGCGTCACGCCGACCCCCGCCGGACAGGTGCTGATGGAGCACGCCCACCGCGTGCTGAAGGAAGTGGGGGCAGCCCGCGACGCCGTGCAGGCCTACCAGATGGAGCCGTCGGGCAGCGTCACCTTCGGCACGCCGACCTCGCTGGGGGCGGTGATGCTGCCGGGGCTGGCGGCGCGGTTCCGGCGACAGGCGCCGAAGGTGCGGCTGCATCTGGTGGAGGGGTTCAGCGCGTCGATCCACGAATGGGTGCTGTCGGGGCGGCTCGATCTCGCCGTGCTGTATGAGACCAAGACCATGGGCAGCCTGCACACCACGCCTCTGCTGGAGGAAGGCATGGTGCTGCTCGGCCCGGCCGGGCGGTTCGCGGCCGGCGCGGAACTGGATGTGACGGAGGTCGCGGCGCTCGACCTGATTCTGCCGGCCCGGCCGCACCGGCTGCGCCTGCTGGTCGATCAGGTCTTCGCCGAGCGCGACCTGACCTGTGCCCCCATCGTCGAGGTGGATGCCCTGCCAGCCCTGATCGAGCTGGTGCGCATGGGGGAGGGCTGCACGCTGCTGCCCTATTGCTGCGTGCATGCGCTGGTCAGCGAAGGGAGCTTGAGCGCCGCCGCCGTGTTTCCGGCCATTCGCCGCTCGCTGGTTCTGGTCCGCCCGCCGGACCGCATCCCGACCCCGGCCTCCGAAGCGCTGGAGCGCGAAGTGTTCGCCTTCATCGAGGCGAATTCCGCCGAGTTGCGCTGGACCCTCCCCTGATTGGGGCGTCAGAACCTGCGGCGCGCCAGTTCCGCGACGGTGATCCCCGCCGCCAGCGGCATCACCCAGGCGTCCGGCGCCTCCATGGTCCACAGGGTCGCCCCGCTGAACAGGCACCAGAGCAGAGGCACAGCCAGCAGTTCCCAGCGCACCCGATCCGCCGCGAGCAGAACGCCGAGCGTCGCGACCACGGTCGGATCCGGCATGATCCCGAAAAGCTCGCCCTGGGACCACGCGCGCCCGCTCAGCGGACCAATAAACGGCTGGATGAACAGGGCAAACAGGAACAGGCCGAGGCCGGCCCACCATCCGCCGCCATGGAACGTCAGCTTGCCGGCGATCGCGCCTGCCACGGCCAGCAACAGCGTCTCAATCGCGAAGGCCGCCGCCACATAGCTGGCCGCCCAATTGATGGTGGCGTATCGGGTGAACAGATAGCCCCACGCCACCCACAGCCAGCCGGCGGCCAGAATCGCGGCGACGATCCGGCCCGAGGACGGCCCCGCCCTGCGCACCAGCACAAGGATCGCAAGACCCGCGACCAGCGCCGCGAGTTGTCCCGGCCAGATCGCGGCGTTGTACAGCTCGATCAGGCGGTAATAGGTGCGGGGCGAAAAGAGCAGGAAGTCCGAGAGCGTGTAGGTCCACCACTCGGACATCAGAGATCCTCGACATAGGCCACCATGCGGCGGCGCATGGCCTCGTCCGGCAGGGGGCCGTGGGCGGCGTCCATGTTCTCGCGGACGTGGGCAACGCTGGTGGTCGCGGGGATCGCGCAGGTGACCGCTGGATGCGACACGATGAATTTCAGCAGGAATTGCGCCCAGGTCGAACACTGGATGTCGGCCGCCCAGGGCGGCAGCGGGTGGCGCTGCATCCGCCGGGTCAGCGCGCCCTGGCGGAACGGCCGGTTGACGATGACGGCCATGCCCCGGTCCCGCGCCAGGGGCAGGATGCGGTCTTCCACCTCGCGGTCCAGGATGTTGTAGGTGACCTGGATAAAGTCGAGCGGCTGGCCGCGCATGATCTGTTCGAACTCGCGGTGGCGGCGGCCTTCCGAGGTGGTGATGCCGACATGGCGCAGCCGCCCGTCCGCCTTCATGGCGAACAGCGTCCTCAGATGCTCCTGCCAGGAGAGCAGGTTGTGCACCTGGAGCAGGTCGAAGCGCGGAACGCCCCAGAGGCGCCGGGACTCCTCGATCTGCTCCGGCCCGCGCGCGCTGGAGGAAATCCACACCTTGTCGGTCGCGAACAGCGCCGGCGGCCTGCCCAGCTTGCCCAGGCCATAGCCAATCACCTCCTGCGCGGAACCGTACATCGGCGAGGAGTCGATCATCCGGCCGCCGTCCTGGAAGAAGGCCTGCATGACCGCCGCGCAGGCGTCGCGGGCCTCCCCGTCGTCGCCGACGTTGAAGGTGATCCAACTGCCGAGGCCGACCACGGGCAGCGTCTCGCCGGATGACGGGATCGCCCGGGTGACGAGCGGCCCGCGCTGGGCCGTGGCGGTTTGGGCCGCAGTGGTTTGGGGCATAGTGGTTTGGCCCACGGCGACGGACGGGCAAAGCATGCCCACAGCGGCGGTCGCGGCCAGCCGATGAATCAGGCTGCGGCGGTTCAGCTTGCGGGCGTCGTGCATCGGGACTGTCCGTGTCTGGCCGGGCGTGAATGGAAAGATGCCGCAAGCCCGGCCGGCGTCAATCCTCCCGCTGGGCCTGCGCCAGCAGGTTGCCGCGCAGGCCCGCCAGACCGTCGCGCAGGGCGGCCAGCGCATCGGCGCCGAGGCCGGTGGCGCAAAGGACGCCGTCCTGCACCGCGCCGGCCTTCTGGCGAAGGGCGCGGCCGGCGTCGGTCAGGGTCACCCGGACGAGGCGTTCGTCGGCGGCGTCCCGCTGGCGCGCGACCAGACCGGCGGCCTCCATCCGCTTCAGCAGCGGGGTGAGGGTCCCGGAATCGAGGAACAGCCGGTTGCCCAGCTCCTTCACGGTGATGCCCTCCGTCTCCCACAGCACCAGCAGAGCGAGGTATTGCGGGTAGGTCAGGCCCAGCGGGTCGAGCAGCGGCTTATAGACGCGGTTCATGGCGTGCGCCGCCGAGTAGATGGCGAAGCAGAGCTGTTCGGAAAGCGGCGCCGGGGTGCGGTCGCGGTCGGTCACGGGACGGTCTCTCCAAAAACGGGACCGGCCAGCATAGAGCGACGGCGCGGCGGCGCAATGGAATTGCGCGCAATCGATACGCATGGCAGGCCTGCGCCGGAATGAATTTCGCACAATTGAATAGCGCGCCATTTTTGTCCGGACACAGCGTTCACCTCGGAAGGAAGCAAGCCATGAAAGTTCTCTACAAGACCAGCGCCACCTCCACCGGCGGCCGTGACGGCCGTTCCACCAGCGCCGACGGCGTGCTGGCCGTGCAGCTCTCCACCCCGAAGGAGCTGGGCGGCGCCGGCGGGCCGGGCACCAACCCCGAACAGCTCTTCGCAGCCGGCTATTCCGCCTGCTTCCTCGGCGCGCTGAAGTACGTCGCCGCGCAGGAGAAGACCAAGCTGCCGGAGGACACGACGGTGACCGCCAGCGTCGGCATCGGCCCGCGCGACGACGGGCGCGGCTTCGGCATCGACGTCGATCTCGCCATCGCCCTGCCGGGCGTGGAGCACGCGACGGCCGAAAACCTCGTCGCCAAGGCGCATGTGGTCTGCCCCTACTCGCACGCCACGCAGAACAACATCGACGTGCGGCTCTCCGTTGCGTAACCGGTGACGTTCGGCCACGCATGGGTGCCATGGCGAGGTTGCCGGGCGCCCGGCGCGGCCGATGCTTTACGGTCGGCGGACCGTCCCTTTTTCCCCGTCCGGCCGTTGTCTCCCCGATGAATTTGATCCTGACTCTCGGGCTCGCCGCCTTCGCGAGCGCCTTTTCGCTGCGGACGACCGACCCGATGCTGACCGTCATAGCGGCGGATCTCGGCGTCGGCGTCGCGGAGGCGGCCTTGCTCGCGTCCGCCTACACGCTGCCTTACGCGGCGATGCAGTTGATTTTGGGGCCAGTGGGCGATGCCATCGGCAAGACGCGGCTGATCCGGCTGTCGCTGGTGGTGCTGACCGCCGGCGTGGCCTTTTCCGCCGTCGCCCCCGATTACGGGACCGTGCTGGCCGCGCGCGTTCTGGCCGGGGGCTTCGCGGGCGGGATCATCCCGGCGGCCATGGCGCTGATCGGCGACCGCGTCGCCTACACGGAGCGGCAGTTCGCCATCAGCCGCTTCCTGCTGGCCGTCATCCTCGGCCAGATGTCCGGATCGGCGGTGGCCGGCGCCATGGCCGAGGCCGCCGGCTGGCGCGCCGTGTTCGGGCTGGCGGCGGGCGTGACCAGCCTGATCGCCCTGCTGGTGTTCATCGGCCTGCGCGGGCAGAGCGAGCCGCGGCACCCGCTGTCGCTGGCCGACGCGCGGCGGCGCTACGCCAGCGTGCTGGCCAACCCCGCCTCCGTCTGGGTCTTCGCGACGGTTCTGGCCGAGGGGCTGCTGATCTTCGGCGTCTTCCCGTTCGTGGCGCCTTTGCTGATCACCCACGGGGCGTCCGGCGCCGTCGAGGCCGGCATCACCATCGCGGCCTTCGCCGTCGGCGGGGTCTGCTACAGCCTCGTGGTGCGGCGGCTTCTGCCCCGCCTAGGGCAATGGGGGATGATGCGGGCCGGCGGGCTGCTGTGCGGCGGCAGCTACATGGTCATGGCCTTCCCGGTCCCCTGGCCGGTGGTGACCGGGTTGTTCCTGCTGTCGGGATTCGGCTTCTACATGCTGCACAACACGATGCAGACCCAGGCGACGGAGCTGTCCGCCACGGCGCGCGGGTCCGCGCTCGCGCTGTTTGCCTCGTCCTTCTTCCTCGGCCAGGGGATCGGCCCGGTGCTGTACGGCGCC